>JBCCLG010000202.1:0-8001 GCA_039027015.1 Acidobacteriota bacterium
GAGCCAGCCGCGGGCGTCGGCTAGGCCAGGGATCGGCGCGGCGCGGCGGCGCCCGGTCGCCGGAAGCGGTCGAGGGCGAAGAGCCCCGTTTGGATCTCGGGTTCAAGGCCGCAGGCAAGGTCCGCGGCGGCCTCGCCCAAAGAGGGCGCGAACTTGAAGCCGTGGCCGGAGAATCCCGCGGCCACGGCCAGGCCTTCCGTGCCGGGCATCGCGCCCAGGGCGAAATGGTAGTCGGGCGTGTTGGTGTAAAGGCAGGTGGTGGCGCGCTCCGGCCCGCCCTCAAGCTCGGGCAGGCGCCGCGCCGCCCATCGCCCCATCTCTTCGATCCCCGCGGGCTCGCCGGGGGTTTCGGGATCGGCCGCGGCTCCGGCGCGGTGCCATCCGATCTTGACCGCGGGAATGCGCAGCTGCGGCAGGGCGTAGAAGGGGCGCTCCGTGTGGTAGTCGAGAATCGCCGGCATCGACCCTGCCCGATGCTGCGCCGAAGCGCCCGGCCGCGGGGTGAGGTAGACGACGGTTTCGCGGCGCACGTCGAGCGGAAGGGGGCAGCCCAAACCCGCCAGCAGGGGACCCGACCAGCTGCCCGCCGCCAGCACCGCGCAGCGCGCGTGGATCGCGAGACCGGCGCCCTCGAGACGCAGAAGGCCCCCGCGCCGCTCGATCGACTCGGCCCGCAGGCCGGTCTCGACGGCGACCCCGGCCGCCTCGGCGAGGCGCCACAGGGTCTCGAGGGCGGCGTCGGCGCGGATCACCGAGCCGCCGGGCTGGTAGAGCGCCTCGCTGCCCTCCTCGAGGCGGAGCTGGGGAAAGAGACGGGCGCTCTTTTCGGGATCGAGGCGCTCGAAGGGCAGGCCCGCCGATTCGAGCCCGCGGGAAATCTCCGCGAGGGCCTGGGCGCCCGCCGGCGCGCATTCCCAGCTCCCGGTTTCGATGAGCAGCCTCTCGCGCGCGCGAGCGGCGAGGTCGCGCCACGCGGCCTCGGCACGGCGCGCCAGCTCGAGGTACTCGGGCTCGCTGTAGGTGTAGCGCAGGATGCGCCCGTCGCCGTGGGAGCTGCCGCGCTCGTGGCCTGGGGTGAGAGCCTCGAGGAGCAGGGTTTTTCGGGGAGGCCTGCGCGGCGTTCCGGCCGCGAGGTAGAGGGCCGCGGCGGCGCCGATCACGCCGCCGCCGATCACCGCGGCGTCGTAGATCTCGCCGCGGCGCTCCGCGTGGGAGAGCGCGTCGCGCTGCTTCGCGGGCCCTGGGGTCAGCGGCGCTCCTCCTGGCGTATCAGCTCCTCGGCGAAGTCGAGAACGAAGAGGTCCTCGCGGATGCCTCCGCTGCCGGGGTCTTTGCTCAGCACCTGCATGAGAAGGCGGTCGCCGCCGGGGCTCCAGGAGAGGTCCGAGATCCACGCCTCGCCGAGGGAGTGCGGGGAGGTCGGCTCGTTGAAGAAGGTCAGGCGCTCCTGCCTGCGGCCCGATTCGGACATGAACCACAGATCGCTGCGCCTCGGCAGCACCGCGCCGCGGGGCGCCTCGAGATCGCGATCCGACGCCCAGACCCGCCGGCCGCTGCGCGGGATGCCGAGCATCAGGTCGTCGTGCGTGCCGAGGGTTTTGAAGGTCTCGATCTTGCCGGTCTCGAGATCGAGACGCGCGGGCTGAAAGCCGCCGCCCTCGCGTCCGGCCGGCGCGCCGATCGACAGCCACAGGCCCTTATCGTCGTCGGTGAAGCCGTGCACCGCCGCGACCGCGGGCCACGGCAGCTCGAAGGTCTCGATATTGCCCAGCCGGGGCAGGCGCCGCTTGATCTTGTATTCGGCGATGCGCAGTCGCCAGGCGCCCCAGCGGCCGCCGAGCTTGGTGCTGTAGCGCTCGGCCCACGCCAGGTGACCGCCCTCCTGGGAAAAGACCGGATCCATGATCGCGCCGCCCTGGGGCACGACCTGGGTCATCTGCCAGGCGTCGGCACCCTCGCGGGTGATGGTCCACAAATCGCCGTGCAGACCGCGGGCCGGCGAAGCGAGCTTGCCGGTGTCGAGGTCGAGTTTTTTGCCGACCTTCTGAACCGTCATCACCAGGTACTCGCCGCTCGGGTGCCAGGTCGGTGAGAGCACGTTGGCGTTGCGAAAGTCCCACTGCTCGCAGGTCAGGCAGCGCTCGTTTTCTGCTCCGACGCTGCCCACGTAGAGGCCTCGCACCCCGCGATCGCCCAGTTTGTCGTAGGCCATCCAGTCGCCCTGGCGCGACCATTCGACGCGGCCGATGCCCGGGCGCAGCTTGCGGATGCCGGTGACGTAGCGGTGGCCGAGCTCGCCGATCAGGCGGGCGCGCTCGACCCGCGGCCGCGCGGCGGCGGCCTCCAGGTCAACCGTCGCCGCTCGTTCGGCGCCGCTCGACGGTCGCTCGTCGGCGCTATATCCCCAGGAGTCTTCGGGACCCTCTGGGGGCACGATGGCCGGCGGCGTCTCGTCCACCGGCTCGGGATCCTGAGTTTCCTGGCCCCACGAGGAGCCGGCTATGAGGAGCAGCGCCGCCGCCGCCGGCAGGAGGCGACGGGTGCGGAGGAGAGGCGCGCTGAGGAGGGAAGTCTTGCGGGCGGTAGAAAGTGCTGTCGACATGCCTGTATTCCGATGCAAAAGCTGTGCTCGCTACCCCGCAGCCTATCAGGAGGGGGAGAGGGAAGGATCCCCAGGGAGCCCGGCGCGGGCGCCGATTCGGTAAGCTCGGAGGCGATGAGCGACGATATTCGCAGAGCCGAGCCCACCAAGCAGCGACTGCTCTTTATGATTTTTCTTCTCGCGCTGATGCTCGGCGCGGCCAGCGTGCTGCGCCTCGAGTCTCAGCTCGACGTGGCGCGCTCCAAGAGCCTCGAGTCGGTGCGCGAAGCGGCGGTCGAGACCCTGCAGATCGCCACCGCTTATTTCCAGATCTTCGGCGGCGTGCTCGCGCTCTTCGGGGTCTACCTGCTGATTCTCGGCCTGCGCATCTGGCGCAGCGGCGAGTCGCCGCCCCCGCGGGCTTGGGTGGTGCGCGATACGCCGGTGCTGCGCGGCTCGCCGGCGCGGCGAAGGGCGCTTCTCGCCTGGATTCTTGGCGGCCTGGTCATCGCCTTTGGGCTGTGGATTCCAGGCTGGGCGGAAAAGGAGCTCGAAAACGTGCTGCAGGGCGCCATGCAGACGCCCGATCCGCCGTCGAGCGAGAATCTTCCCGAGGTCGAGTAGCCGAGCCGATCTAGGCCGTGAACGGGGAGATCCGCGGATTGGCTCACGGCGCGCGCGCCGCCGGGAGCCGCCAGGGAGCCATCGGCGCTGCCTGCAAGCAGCAGCCACAGCGCGAAGACCGCGGCCAGGAGCGCCAGAACCGCCAAAACGAGCGTGCGATCGGAGGATGGCGCCTTCGCGGCCGCGTCAGCCTCTTCGGCCGCGCTCCCGCCGCCGTCGACCGCACGGGGATCCGCGGCGTCCTCGGCCTGGGCGGCCGCGATGTCCACCGGCAGAAGCGAGACCGTTTGAGGCTCGCTTCCCGGCTCGCCGAGGTCCTGCTGCAGCTCTTCACAGGAGGCGTAGCGATCGTCGGGATCTTTGGCCAGCAGCCGGCGGATGATGGTGTCGAGGGCCGGTGGCGTCTCGGGTCTGGACTCGCGCAGGGACGGCGGGTCGTGCTGCTGGATCGCGGTCAGAATGCCGGCGAGGTTGGGGCCGGTAAACGGCCGGGAGCCGCTGATCATCTCGTAGAGCAGCACGCCTAAAGACCACAGGTCAGCTGTGGCGTCGGGCGTCGCGCCGCGGATCAGCTCCGGCGACATATATTCAGGGGTGCCGAAGGACCAGCCGATTTGGGTGAGCCCCCCTTGGCTGACCTGCTTGCCCAAACCGAAATCGAGGATCCAGGCCTGGCCGTCGCCGCTGAGCAGTACGTTCGACGGCACCAGGTCGCGGTGCACCAAACCGTGTCGATGGGCTTCGCCCAGGCCGGCGGCGATCTGCCGCGCGACATCGAGCACATACTCCATTTCGAGAGGCCCCTTCTCGAGGACGCGGCCGAGGGTCCTTCCCTCGTAGTAGGTGAGGGCCGCGTACATCCGGCCGTCCTCCGCCTCCCCGATTTCTTCCACGCGGCAGATATTGGGGTGATCGAGGCTCGAAGCCGCCTGGGCTTCGGCGACGAACCTCTCCTTGGCCTCGGGATCCTCTTTGAGCTCGAATGGGAGAAATTTGATCGCTACGAGGTGGCCATCTCGGCCGTCCTCCGCCTTGTAGACCTGGGCCGGCGGGCCGCCGTCCAGCTGTTCCAGGACGCGATAGTGACGGATGGTCTTGAGCGTCATCGGCTGATGGGCCTGTCCCTAGAGAAACATGAATGGGAGCAGCATCGGGTCTCGACGGGACGCAGACGAGGCCGCGCGGCACGGACGCTGGCCGCGGATCTCGACGCTCCCCGGGTCACTATATCGGATGACCCGGCGCGGAGATTCGGCGCCGGGGCCCTGGGCGGACGGCTCCGGGGGGCGGTGGCGTGTAAGGGGGGGCTGCTCCTGCTAGGGCGCCGCGGCAATCCGGGTCAGGGTCGCGAGCATGGCCAGGGCGATGAGGGTTCCAAGAGCGGCGCCGCAGAGGACTTCCGCGGGCGAGTGGCGCCGCAGGTGAATTCTCGACCAGGCCACCCCGACCGCCAGCACCATGAGGCCGTAGCCCAGGCGCGGCTCGATCACCAGCCAGCCGAGGCTGACCCAAACGGCGAAGGCCGTGTGCAGCGAAACCTTGAGTCGCAGGTTGATCAGCGCGGCGATCATCACCAAGGCGAGGGCGTAGGCCATGGTGACCACCACGCCCGCGGGCGCCTTCATGACGCGGGCGGCGACGATCAGGACCGCGCCCAGAAGCAGGCCGAGGGCGTAGATAGGCCCGCGAAGCTCGCGCGCCGAAACGTCGAATTTGGTGCGACCCTGCCTCACCAGGCGCAGCAGATACAGCACGATAGGCCCGATGCCGCAGGCCACGATGAGGACCGTTAACGTCAGCGCCTGGCGTCCGCCCATGGCGCTCAGGCTGCCGCCGATCACGAAGCCGATGATCAGAACGAAGGGGTGCCCCAAGCCGGAGATCCAGCGGGCCACCCGGCGGCTGGCCGGCTCGGGGCGGCCGGTCATGGCGGCTCCGCTGCCTCCTCCCGGGCGGCCGGAATTCGCTCCTCGAGCCAGCGGCCCAGGGCCGCCGCGGCCACCGCGTGGCCGGCGGCCGACCAGTGCCCGTCGACGGGATAGTAGAGGCGCTCGCCCCCCCGCTGCGCGCCCTGCCTCAAGGCCGGGGTCAGGTCGAGGAAGGGCAGCTGGCTCTCCGCGAGCATCTCGCGGGTGACCTCGAGGGTGCGCTCGTGCAGGCCGCGCCGTGGACCGCTGCCGTAGATGAGCTGATCCTTGGGCAGGATCATCACGAAGAGCGGCGCGCCGCGCTCGGCGCATCGAGCGGCGAGGCGATCGAGAATCGCCGCCGAAACCGGCCACGCCTCGCCGTAGCCAAGGTGCTCTAAAACCGTGCGCGAGCCGCGGCCCAGAACCCCGAGCAGCCTCGATCCGCCGCGCAGTGGACGACCCTCGGGCACGGGCACGCCCACCAGCTCGAGCCGGCCGTCCCGGAGATCGAATCGTGGCTTGCTGTAGCCGAGCTGCTCGAAGCGCGCGTTGCGGAAGATATTGCCCACGAAAAGACCGAGGATCACGGCGTCCGGCTGGAAGTCCTCCAGCCGGCGCTCGAATCTCAGCAGCTGCTGGTCGGTGCCGTAGCCGGTGACCGCCAGATTGACGATCTCGAGATCCTCGCGGGCGTCGTCGAGCAGGGCGGGCCACGCCTGGTCGACCTCGACGCCGTGTCCGAAGGTGAAGGAGTCGCCCAGAACCACCACCCGCCGGACGCCCGGGGGCGTCGCGGGCCCGAAAACTCGGGGGGCGCGCAGTCCCTCGCTGGTGATGGCGATCTCCGTGTCGAACTCGGGGGTGGCGAAGGCGTCGCGGGTTCCCGGCACCAAATCCCAGCCGAGTTCCGGGTCGTGGGTGAAGAAGGTCAGGCCGCCGCCTCCCTCGTCCTCACCCGCGGGCGCGCCGACGCCGAGGACGCGCAAACCGATCTCGCCCGCCGCGAAGCTGAGAAGGCAGGAGGCGAAGAGGAGGATGAGGCGAAAGCGCCATTCCCCGGGCGCAGGCGAGGGAGCGGCTGACGGCGGCTGCGGCTGCTGCATATGCGGTGAGGAGGCGAGCGGGCCAGGAGTCGGTGCGGGACGATGAAATAAGGCCGGGAGAGTACCAGCCCGCGACGTTCGATCGAGCGTCAGCGTCCGGGAGACTCCAGGTGGGCGAGCAGCACGGCGTGGGGCGGGCGCATGTCGCCGTGGGTCGCGTAGGCGCGAATCACGCGCCCGGCCGGCATTTGGCGGCGATAGTCGCGGTAGGTGGCGTCGACGAAGACCCCGCCCAAGAAGCCCGAGGTGCGCAGCGGATGCCAGGAGTGCTCGAGCTCGAGGACCACGCGCACGAACTCGAGAGCCTCACCCTGGCAGCCCGCCGTGCCGAGCTGGTCGATCGGCATCACGTCCCACGGGTAAAGGTGCAGGCCGCGCAGCTCGGGCAGCACCGAGAGGGGATCGAAGTCGATCGCGGCGATCGATCCGGGAGTGACCCTCACCCCGGCCACGTCGCTTCTCTCGCGAAAGAGCACCAGGGTGTCGCGGCCCTTGGGCGGCGGCAGCGACCTCGAGGCGCAGCCCAGGCGGAGAAGAAGCTCGGCCATGGGCCGCAAATCGCCGGCCAGGCAGACGTCGCTCTGGGCCTCGAAGCGGTGCAGGCGCCTTCTTCCCGAGGCGGTCTGTGCCGCCAGGATCGCCCGGCTGAGCGTGAAGAGATGGATCTCCTGGGAGGCCGCTGGATGAGCGCCCGGGTCCTGGGAGTTCGAGTCGGCCTGCGGACCCAGGGCGGGTTCCCTCGAATCCGCCGGCGTCTCGGCTGGCGACACCGGCTGTTTTTCCGGCAGAGCGCAGCCCACCGAGTCCACCAAAACGGCGGCCCGTCCCTCTGCCATGAGGCGGGCGGCGGTCGCGGCGGGCACCCAGGTTTCCGAACCCCTCTTGAGGGTCCGTCCATCGCGGCGCAATTCGACGATCAGCATCACTCGTTCGCGAGCCGCGGCCGGCAGGCCGCGGGCGCCGGGCATTAGAACACGAACGTTTGGGCCGAGCCGCGGTGGCCGAGGGCCTTATTCAAGGAAAAAGCCCGGCGTACACCGGGCGTCGAGGTGGCGGACGCATCCGCCACGAGTTGAAACCACGCCTCCAGGAGGCCGTGGCCCCTCCCTACTGATAGCGGCCGATCGTCAATGAAACCCCCCGAACGAGGCAGATCGAGACGCGGGGTCTCGATCCAGGATGATGAGTCCTGAAGCTCTCCCTTTTGCGGTCGGAAGCGAACGGGGCGAGGAGGGTCCCGCAGGGGAGCGCCGCGCGCCGTTCAGCTGCCGGAGGATCTTGATCGTGGGCTGAGTGCGGTTCATTGCCGTGGCTTGGAAGCTCTCTCAGGCGACGAGGGTCGTGCTCTCGATGTTCTCCGCCGCCGGCGCGTGGGCCGGACTCGGACTGATTCTCTCGACGGCGCGACGGGTGCGCCTGATTTCCGCGGCGATGTCTTTCAGCACGATGCCGATGACCAAGACCGAAGTAGCGAGGACGAAGAGACTAACCGTTACTAAAAGATCCATAAAATTGCCTCCCATCAGGCGTTTGCTCTCGTCAGCCTGGAGGCTAGCGAGAGGGACTCCCGCCTGTCCTCAGAGACTTTTCGGAAAGATCTACGAAAGATGTCACGAAGTCAAATTGCTGATTCAATTGGACTTATAGACTTGGCGAGGAGTTGACTCTGAAGCTTCCCTTGGTAGAGTCGCGCTTGTGCAGCAGAAAAATTCTGGCGGGCGGCAGAGGCTGGAGTTCTTTAGAGTTGGCCAATTTCTCATCCGCCCGAGCCTGAAGAAAATCC
>JBCCLG010000203.1:0-7986 GCA_039027015.1 Acidobacteriota bacterium
CTTACGACTTGTCGCTTGAAGCTTGCCCCTTATAGGGCTATGAACTAAAAGAATGTATTTATCTTACTCCTACTAGTTCTACTTCAAATACCAATATCGAGTGAGGTGGAATGTCTGGATGTCGAGGAGGGTCGGCCCGAGGAGGCCCGCGACACTCTCTCGGAGGTCGCCCTGGCGGCACGCTCCGAGCTGCCCTACCTGCTCGCCGCCCGGCGCACGGCGGCGGCGGTCGGCGATCTGGGCTGGGAAGACGAGCTGCTGGCCAAGATCGACAAGGCGCGGAGGAGCGATTTTTGGCGCGGCTCCTCATGGCGCACCCGGCGCAATCGGGTCAGCCTGGAGCTCTTCTCAGCGCGTCCGGCGGAGGGGCTGGAGATCGAGATCCGCAAGGCGCCGGCCCAGGGAGCGGTGGTGGAGCTGTCCTGGGACGGCGCGACGCTGGCCCAGCGCACGGCGCGCGCCGGCCAGCGCCTGCGCCTCGCGATCGACGTCGGCACCGATCCCCACCTGCTCGAGATGCGCTCGCTGGCCGGCGGCCACGTGACCCCGGGGGAAGTGCATCTCCTGGGTCCGGCGGCGGCGCCGGCTAACGACCGGAGGCGCTGACGGCGGCGGCGGGATCGGCGCGAGCCTCTTCCTCACCGTAGGGCTTCGACTCGGCGTCGCGGTCCATGAACACGGTCTCGCCGGGTCCGCGGCTGGCCTTTTCTCGACGCTCGAGGGTCAGGGTTCCGCAGGCCAGGCCGAGCATGGTGGCCGTGGCGAAGGCGTTGGCCGGGAGGGTCAGGCTGAAGTCGACCCCCGAATGCAGAAACGCCGCGCTCGCCACCCCCAGCGCCGCCAGCCCCGCGGCGCGGTCCTCCGATCGGCGACCTCGCCGATGCAACTGGAGCAGCCGGGTCGCCAGGCCGAAGATGGCCAGCGCCAGCAGCGCCCAGGAGGCTACGCCCAGGGTCACCAGCAGCTCCACGATGTCCGAATGGGCGTGGCGCCAGGTGCCCGGCAGATCGGTCGGCTGGACCAGCGGATAGGCCTGCCGAAAAGTGCCGAGACCCGTGCCGGTCAGCGGCATCTGCCACCACAGCTCGAGGCTCGCCCGCCAGGTCTCGAGACGGGCGTTCCAGGTGACCTCGAAGAGCGAGGTCTCGAGCCAGCGGGCCAGGCCGCGCCGCCAGCCGAAGAGCGCCAGACCGCCGGCCGCCAGGGCGAGGGGCGCCGCGGCCAGCGCCGCCATCGTCCAGCGCCGATAGCGCAGGGCCACGACCAGGCCCTGGATCACCAGCGCGCCGACCACCGCCAGCAGGCCGCCGCGCGAGCCGCTGAAGGCCAGGCCCACGAAGAGCACGCAGAAGAGCATGATGGGCGGCACCGCGCGCATCACGTGGTCCTCGATCGCTTCCTTGGTCTCGAAGATTCGCCGCACCGCCCACAGCACCCAGGAGGCGCAGCTGGTGACGCAGAGGGCGAGGAAGAACGAGAAATTGTCGGGGTTGACGAAGGTGCCGCGCAGCCGGCTCGGATCGCCGGGAACGTCGACCCCCCAAATCTGGCTCCGCCGATCGATCCACGGCTCGGCTCCGAGGGCGATCTGCAGCACCCCGGAGGCGACCAGGGCCAGGATCATCAGCCGGCGCGCGCCGCGCTCGCGGCCCTGCAGGGTCGCGGCCGCCAAACACGCGGCCACCGCCAGCCAGTGCAGCGCCACCTGACGCGACACCGCCGGCGCGATGGAGAGCGGGATCAGCGCATCGGAGGCGCCGGGCTCGAGCAGCGCGCCGCTCTCGCGCCACAGCTCGGTGAGCCGCGGCGCCAGCAGATCGCCGACAAAAGCCGGCCAGGAGAGGCTTTGGAGCAGCCCAAAGGCCGCCACCGCAAGGAGCGCCAGCAGCGGCAGGCGCACCAGCCGCAGGTGGCTGATGCGGCCGTGGCTCGCCAGCGCGAAGGCCAGCGCCAGGAAGGCGCACAGCTCGAGGGCCGCGCGGTCGCGCGGCATGACGCCGCCAAACGGCAGGGGACCCAGAACCACCAGGGCGACCAGCAGGCCGGAGGCCAAACCCGAGCCGGTGCCGGAATGTCGTATCATCCGGCCTAGACGCGCTAACCATGACGACATCCGGCGGCGCACGTTCTTCTGACCGGCGCTCCGTCGACCCGCCGAGCTTCGGCGGCCCGAGGAACCGCGGCCGAAGGCCTCGTGCTCTGAGCCCCTGAGGCCTTCAGCCCGGGCTTCGCCCGGCCGAATCTCGGCGGAGCCGCCGCCCGAGCGAAGCCTGAATCTTTGGGAAGACATTTTTTGAGTCGACACGGAGAAAAGCCGATGATGCCCGCCCTCTGGCCACGCGATAGGGCCGAAGCCCGCGACCCGAGGCCGAGCGCGTCCCCCAGTGACTCACGAACGCGGCTGCTGCGCCGAATGCTGATGAGCTGCCTGCTGCTGGGAGCCGTCTCGGCGGAAGCTCAGTATATCCCCGACATCGGCACCATCACGCGCTCCGATATCCCGGAGAAGGAGGCCCTCGAGACCGCCCACGACGAGGCGCGCTGGAAGTTCGGCGGCCTCTCCGTCCAGCCGTGGATCGGCATTCGCGACGCGTCTTTGGTCACCGCTCAGGATCCGGATGACCCGGACCAGGACTCCACCGATCTGACCCTCACCGCGGGCGCCGGCGTGCGCGCCTACCTCAAGCCGAGCGCCAAGATCACGGTGGCGGCCCACGTGCTCCCGGAATACGTCTGGTGGCAGGACCGCGAGGATCGTCGCCAGCTGAACGGGCGCTACGGCGCCGGCGTTTTCGGCCACGCGAATCGCTTCGATTTCGAGCTGTCTTTCCGCCGCACCGAACGCCAGCGCTTTTTCTCGAGCGAGATCCCGCTGCTCTCCTCGAGCGCCCAGGACGCCGCCAAGGTCGCGGTCTCCTTCGAGCTTTCCCGGGGCATCAGCCTCTACGCGGTCGGCCAGCGGCTCGACGTGTCGGGCGACGACGACGATCTCGAGATCTTCACCCTCCTGGACCGCAGCGAGGAGATCCTGGCCGGCGGCATCCGCCTCGAGAGTCGCCGCGGCCTGTGGGCCGATCTCGGGATTGAGGAGTCGACCGTCGATTTTGAAGGGAGCGCCCGCTCTCTATCGAACGAGGGCACCACTGTAGGGGTCGGCGTGGGCTTCTCCCGGGGCCGCTTGAGCGGCTCCCTGGATCTCGCCTTCCGCGATATCGAGCCCCAGGCGGGATCGCTCTTCGTGCCCTTCGACGACACCACCGGCGCCTTCAACTTCGCCTGGAACGCTCGCAGGCTCGTAGGAATTCTGCTCTTCGCCGAACGCGGCCAAACCTACTCGGTGGACCCGAATCAGAGCTATTTGATCGGCGATCGCTACGGCGCTACCGTGCAATTTTCCCTCGGCCAGGCCAGGCTTCAGCTGACCGGCGCTCTGGGGGAAGACGACTACGAGGGCCTCTCGGACGCCGACCGCTTCGACGACGTGGAGGAATGGCGGGCCTCGTTGACCGTGCCCTTAGGCGATCTTTTCGTGCTCGGCATCGAGGGCAGCCAGCTCGACTACGACTCCAATTTCGACGCCTTCGACCGCACCGTCACCTCCTACGGGGTGAATCTGCGGCTCGGCAAGATCGTCGAGCGGCTGTCGATCGGCGACGGCGAATCGACCTGGTAGGCCGCAGGGGAAAGACTCATCTCGCGGCCGAGGGCGCGCCTGTGCCCCGCCTCCGGCCGCGGCTCGGAGCCCAGCCGCTGCTATACTCGGGCCCTATGGCCAGGCCTTTCCTCAGCCCGTTTAGCAGCCCTTCCCGCGGCCCCGGACGCGCCGGCACCCCGACCAGAGCCTCCGTCGCCTGGATCGGCGTCGGGCTGGTCGTGGCGCCTTTCCTTTTCGCCGCGGCCCTCGAGGCGCAGGAAACCGGCCGCTACCGCATCGGCCCGAGAGACCAGCTGCAGATCCGAGTCGAGGAGCTTCCCAACCTCGACAGCGAGCAGCAGGTCGCCGACGACGGTACCATCACGCTGGCGGTCATCGGGGTGGTGCGGGCGAGCGGCCTCTCGGAATCGGAGCTGGCCGCGCGCATTCGCGATCGGCTGATCGATGAGGGCCTGCGGCGCGCCAGCGTCGCCGTGATCGTCAGCGAGTACCGCTCGCGGCCCGTCGCGCTCATGGGTGCGGTGACGCAGCCCGGGAACCACAGCGTGCCGGGGCGCTCGACCCTGCTCGAGGTGCTCCTTTCGGCCGGCGGCCTGAGCGCCGGACACGGCCCGATCGTCCAGGTCAGGCGCCGGGCCGACAACGGCCTCACGGACCAGGTGACGATCCCGGTGAGAGATTTGGTGGAGCTGGGGGATCCCAAGGTCAACATCCCGATTTTCGCCGGCGACTTGATCAACGTGCCGCCGGCCAAGGACACCGTCATCAACATTCTCGGCGCGGTGGCCAGCGTCGGCAGCCACACCTTCACCGGCAACCAGCGGGTCACCCTTCTGACCGCCATCGCGCGCGCCGGCGGCCTGGCCGACGCGGCCTCCAACAAGATCAGCATCAAACGCCAGGACGAGTCGGGCACCCTGAAAGAAATCGTGGTCGACTTCAAGCGCCTGCTGGCCGGCAAAGTTCCGGATCCCGAGCTGCAGGACGGCGATCTGATCGTGGTCAAGGAATCTTTCTTCTGATGTCTCACACACCCTCTTCACACGGCGGCGATCTCTTCCAGGGCTTCACCGGCCATACGCCGGCGCCCGGCGGCGGCGCAGGCGCCGGCGGCGGCGGCATGAGCGGCGGCGACGAAGCCACCATCGACCTGAGCAAATATTTCGCCGCCCTGCGCAGGCGCTGGCCGCTCCTCCTCCTGTGCTGCCTGGTGGCGTCGGCCTACACGCTGATCCACTTCTCGCTCTCCGAGAAGCTCTACAAGGCCAGCACGACCATCCAGATCGAGCGCAAGCGGCTTTCCCTGCTCGCCTTGGGCCAGGCCGGCTGGCTCGAGGACTGGTGGAATCTCGAGTACTACCCCACCCAATACCGCCTGCTGCGCAGCCGCGGTATGGCGGAGCGGGTGGTGCGCAACCTGCGCCTGCAGGAAGATCCCTCGTTCAATCCCAAGGCCAATACTCTGCTGCCGGGGGAGAACCCCAATCAAAATCTCGACGCCAGCAAACAGCTCGCCGGCCTGGCGGCGCGGGTGCAGTCGGGCCTGACGGTGCAGCCGATCAAAGACACCCAGCTGGTGGAGCTGTCCTACGTCTCGAACTCTCCGGACCTGGCGGCGCGCATCGCCAACGGCTACGCCGAGGTGTTTATCGAGTGGGGCATCGAGAATCGCACCTCGACCGTCGGCCGAGCCTCGAGCTTCCTCTCGGCCCAGATCGAGAACCTGCGCTCGCAGATCGAGGAGCGTCAAACGCAGCTCAACAACTTCGCCAGCGAGGGCGACAACTCCCTCGACCCGGCCGGCGAGGCGCTCTCAGAGCGCAGCAAAATCCTGAACAGCCAGTACAACCAGGTGGTGGCCCAGGTCATCAGCCTGCAGGCGGCCTATAACGAGCTGCGCAACCAGCCCAAGGACAGCGTGGTCAACGCGTCGAGCGGGCAGATCGCGACGCTCAACGCCGAGATCTTCGAGCTGGAGTCGGAGTACAACTCCAAGCTTCTCACCTACACGCCCGAGTGGCCCGAGATGGTGCGCCTCAAGGAGTCGATCGGCGAGAAGAAGGCGCTGGTGGAGCGCACGGTCAACGACGTCTACGAGAAGGAGCTGGACCTGGCGCGCGCCAGCCTGCAAACCGCTCAGCGTGAAAAGGCCAGCCTGGAGCGCGAGCTGGCGCAGCTGTCCGACGAGGCTCGACTCCAGAATCCCGAAACCCTCGAGTACATCAACCAAAACACCTATATCGAGACCCGCAAAGAGCTGCTCGCCGAGCTGGTCAAGCGGCAGTCCGAGACCGAGGTCGCCTCCCGGGTCCAGACCTCCCAGGAATCGAACGTGCGCATCGTCGACCGCGCGGTGGTGCCGGGCGCCGCCTTCAAGCCATCGCTCGAAACCGATCTCAGCCGTGCCCTGATCCTCGGCCTGATGATCGGCGTCGGCATCGTGCTGCTGCTCGAATACCTCGACCGCACGGTCAAATCCCCCGAGGAGCTGGAGGCGCTGCTGCGCCAGCCGACCCTGGCGGTGATCCCCGATATCGCCCAGGAGCGCGGTCGCGGAGGGCTGCGGCTGCGCGGCGGTCGCGGGGCCTATAACTACAACTACGGCTACGGTTATGGGTACGGCTACGGCAACAGCAGCCGCAAGGATTCGGCGGGCGCGGCGGGCGATCTCGAGAAGTCGATCGAGCTTCTGCCCCACCACAGCCCCAGGCTCGCGGTGTCCGAGGCCTACCGCTCCCTGCGCACCGCCCTGCTGCTGTCGACCGCCGAAGAGCTGAAGGTGGTGGCCTTGACCTCCGCGGAGCCCGGCGAGGGCAAGACCGCGACGACCACCAACCTCGGCGTGGTGATGGCCCAGCTCGGGCGGCGGGTCCTGATCATCGACGGCGACCTCAGGCGCCCGCGCCTGCACAAGATCTTCAAGGCCTCGAACCGCGCCGGCCTGGTCAATTACCTCACCTCCAACGTCGATCTGGAGTCCCTGGTGATCGAGACGCCGGTGCCGAATCTGGTGGTGATGCCCTCGGGTCCGATTCCCCCCAATCCCTCGGAGCTGCTGGCCAGCGACCGCATGCGCGACCTGATCAAGATGCTGCGCACCCGCTTCGACTTCGTGCTCCTCGACACCCCGCCGGTGCTGCCGGTGGCCGACGCGGTGATCCTCGGCACCATGGCCGATGGCGTGGTTCTCTGCGCCCGCGCCGGCGTGCTCCTGCGCGAGGACGCCAAATACACCCGCGAGCGGCTGTCCTACTCCGAGATGAAGATCATCGGCGCCGTGCTCAACCGCTACAGCACCGGCTCCTCGAGCTATAACAAGAAGTACCGCTATTACGGCGTGTACGAAGATCCCGGCGCGGCGGCCAACACCAACGTGGCCTGAGGCGGAGGCCTTCTGCGAAGAGCCCCCGGTCTCGACTCGTGATCGACCTGCACAGCCATCTGCTGCCCGGCATCGACGACGGCGCCGACGACCTCGATCAGGCCCTCGCCATGTGCCGCCTGGCGGCGGCCGACGGCTGCACCGCGATCGTCGCGACGCCGCACCTGCGTCACGAGCTGTACTGGAACGACGAGCGCCAGGAGATCGTCGATCTGTGGCGGCGCCTGCGCGACGCCGACCCGGGAATCGAGGTGCTGCTGGGCGGCGAGATCGCCGTGTGCGCCGAGAGCCTGGCGGAGATCGACCTGCTGCCCGGCGGCGAGCTGCTGAGCCTCGCGGGCGGTCGCTACCTGCTGCTCGAGTTCAACTCCAGGGGGCTCGGGCCAGACCCCGTCGAGATGGTCTACGAGCTGTGCGTTCTGGGCTGGCGGCCGCTGATCGCCCACCCGGAGCGCATCCCTTGGCTGGCCCGCGACCTCGACCTGGTCGCCGCCCTGGTCGATCACGGGGCCGCCCTGCAGCTGACCGCCATGAGCGTCACCGGAGACCTCGGCTGGCGACTCCAGGAGCGCAGCCACGAGATGCTCGACGCCGGCCTGGTGCACGTGGTCGCGTCCGACGCCCACAACACCGGCTCGAGGCCTCCGGGACTCGCCCGCGCGTTCGACCACGTGCGCAAACGCTGCGGCGAGGAGACCGCGCGGGCCTTGTTCATCGACCACCCGCGGACGATTCTTGAAAATAAACCCATCGAGTGGGTGGCCAGACAGGCGCCGCGCGCCGCCAAAACCGGCGCTGGCCTGGCCGCTCGACTGCGCCGGCTCGCGGGCCGCTGAGGCTCCTCGCTCCCCCATGAGACCCTCGTTCCAGACACACGCCACCGGATTCGGACCGACACCGCCGGATCCAGAGAGACTCCGCCCATGACTATCGACATCGCCGCCCGCGC
>JBCCLG010000204.1:0-7986 GCA_039027015.1 Acidobacteriota bacterium
CAGCGTCTCAAAAGCGGCGGCGCCTCCTGAATCGACCACCACCGCCGTCAGCACGTGGTCGCCCGGCGAGAGGACCGTGAGCAGCCGAGTGCCGACGCCGAGATAGCCGTCGATATCGGAGCTCCAGATCAGCAGATGGCTGAGGTCGCCGTCCTCGTCGTCTGAAGCGGTAAAAAGGCAGCTGACGCACGCGCACTCGGACTGCGACGCCGGCGGACTCTCGATCGCCTGGATCTTGGGCGCGGCGTTGGTGGTGGGCGGCGCTTCATTCACCATCCGGACGCCGTCCACCAGCCAGCCGTAGCCGTCGTTGTGCTCGGCGTCGACGCTGTCGAAGCGAAAGCGCAGGCGGATGCTCTGGCCGGCGGAGGGCGGCACGGAAAGGGTCGGGCTCTCGTGCCACGTGGCCTCGAGGGCGTCGCTCGAGCTGGCGGCCCAGCGCGGAATCCAGGGCCCCTGGTCGATCGAGATGGCCAGCTCGGCGCGGTCGCGACGCGGTCGCTGGTCGTCGACCTGGAGGTAGTAGCTGAATTTGACGGCGTTCGGGGTCGTGGAGTCCAGCGGGATCGGCGGCGAGATGAGGTCTCCAAAGGCCGTGGTGCCGTCGCCGAACTGGCAGCCGAGAATCTGCCCGAAGTACATCGCGCCGGAGGTGCCGGGAGAGGGCGGTGCGCAGCTCGGGCTGGGCACCGCGTGCCACAGGCCGTCGCGCGACCAGCCGGCGCCTCCCTGATCGAACTCGCCGTCGAGGTCGCACGAGCGCACGGTCACCGTGACGCTGTCGTCGCTTTGGCCGCAGGCGCTGATCGCCCGCTGGTAGTAGGTGGTGGTGCTTTCGGGCGAGACGGTGATCTGCGCCGTGGTCAGGCCGCCCGGGATCCAGCTGTAGCTTGTCCCCTCGACGGGCGGGACGCCGATCGTCACCCTCTCGCCGCGGCAGATGGTGCGATCGGGCCCGGCGTCGGCCTGGCTGGCTCTGGAGGAGCAGGAGCAGTCCTTGCTCCCGCCGCAGGCCAGGCCGTGCTTGGCAAACGCCTGCCAGATTCGGCACGCGTTGGGCGTGCCGTTGTCGAGATCGCCGTCGTCGTCGTCCGCCGCCAGGAGCACGTGGTACCAGCTGTCCAGGGAGCAGCCGTCGATGGCGCTCATCGACTCGCTGCACAGGGGGGCCGTAGGGCGCAGCCGGTAAGGCTCGCCCATCGCGGGCATTCCCTTAAACCACAGGCGCCGCACGTCCTCCCAGGCCTGCTCCGGGCCCACTACCTGGGACTGCATGTCGATCAGATCGCGGATCGCGGTGCTCGCGAGGTAGCTTTCGCAGTGCGCCTGGTAGCCCAGAGGACCCGTGCGGGTCGGGCCGCCGGGAAACGGACAGCCGAGGCGCCCGCAGTCGACCAGCCCCGGATCCGCCAGGGTGTCGGGCCTCGCGGCGGTCCCCAGGCCGGCGCTGAAGCGATCGAGGTCGCGCACCCCCGAGCAGGTGGGCGAGCAGTTGTGGCAGGGAATGCCGGGCCTGAGGCCCCGGGCGACGCAGCCGTCTTCGGTGTAGAGAAGGGCCACCACGTCCGCTGTCGCCTCGCTGCCTGAGCCGAAGCTCGAGAGGCCCCCGAAGTAGCTGTCGAGAGCGTGCCCCATCTCGTGGGCGATCAGACCGGGCACCTCCCCGGGATTGCGGCATTCAGCGCTCGATCGGCCGAAAGTCATAGTCCTCGAGGCCTCGTTCCAGCTGGCGCTGCAGGCCGTGTCTTCGTCGTTCGTGATCGCCGCCAGGGGCGGCAGCTCGCCCCCCCAGGGCAGGTAGCCCAGGGCCTGCTCGACTCCGTGGCTCAAGTGGTAATAGGTGTCGCGCGCCGCCTGGGTGTTGCCCGAGCCTCCGGTTCCGGACGTTTCGCAGTCGGTGCCGGCGTGGGCGCCGAAGTCGAGCTGACCGTCCGTGGAGGACACCTTGGTCGGGCCGCAGAGATCGCGTATCCCGACTCGCGGACCCCGCAGCTCGGCCTCCGACGTGCCCGTAAGCCCTTCGAAGAGTCCCATATCGTCGGTGACCCTGAGGCCGCTGTCGTTCCATACCTCCACCCACGGCATCCCGATCTTGGTCGGCGGCAGCTCGGCGGAGAGATGCACCGCGCCAAAGGCCTCGCCCCTGTACCGGAGCGGCGCCAGCTCGAGACCCCTGCCGGTATCGGCGTCGACCGTCAGGCGATAGGTTTCGCCGTCTTTGGAGGAGTAGAGGAAGGTGCGCCAGACGAGGCGATGGCGCTCTGACGGCGGAGCCGAGCGGGAGAGGGACGCTCGCCGCAGGGCGAGCTCGGCCTCGTTCGGCAGATCTTCGGGCGCGAGGCTCAGCTCCTCGGCGGCCCGGGCGGCGGCCTCAGGCCAGGGCAGGCGAGGCGTCGCGCTGCGCTCCACGGGGGCGAGGCCCTCCAGTCCGATCTGAATGATCCGGCCCGCCGAGATGCGAAAGACCGCCCGCGCTCCCAGAACCGGCACGCCGCGGTGTCGCTGCTCGAACTCCACGAACCAGACGCCGCCGGCGTCGAGGCTGCGCTCGGAGTTCCAGCGCATCGCCGCGCCGCGCCACCACGCGAGCTGCGGCATGCTCTCGATGAGGGCGCGCAGGCGCGGCTCGAGCTCGGCGCGGGTCCACGGCCCGCGGGCTCCGACCTTCTTCGAAGACGCGCCGCCGGGCCCGGGGAGATCCTCCAGGGCGAGTCCCGAACCCTGGAGGAGGTGAGGCATCTCGGCCTCGAGGTCCCACAGCATCTCCCAGCGACCCTGGGCCGACTTCTCCGCGGAGGCCGCGCCCAGGCCGTGGATCCACCCGCCGCCGTCGCGGGCCTGCAGCTCGGGCTCGGCGAGGCGCAGCCCCGAGGGCGGATCGTTCGCCTTTTCTGGCTGGGCCGCGGCCGGCGCGGTCGCCGTCAGCCACGCTGCGGCCACCAGGATCGGCAGCGAGAGTCGAGGAAGCGGAAGTCTGCGATGGGTTCTCTGCATGGGTTCTCCAGGCTGACGTGTGGTTTGAAGGCGCCTAACGGTCGCCGCAAATCCCTTAGCGGAATCGATCTGCAAGATGCCTCATCGGCGCTGAGATTTATTTTTTTCCGCCCCGCGGTGAGGCATCTACCGAGCTCTTTTCGATAGGGGGGCCAGCGAGACATCAGGTCCGCGCCTTTAACCCCAACGAGAAGAGAAAGGGAATCTCACAGCTATGGGTATTCAGAATCGGTTCCTCAGTTTTGCGCTGTCGTGCGGCGTTTTGTGCCTCGCCGCGCTTCCCGCGGGCCCGGCTTTTGCGAAGGACGACGGCAAGCCGTCCGACGATCCGCCTGCGGCCTCCTTCGCCACGGCCGGTGAAGCCATCGAGCGCTTCTTCGATCAGGCGGACCTCGGCCGCGTGCCGACCGGCCTTCTGCTCGAAAAGGGCGCCTACTTTACGGCCGGCCTGATCGAGTCGGCGGCGGCGGGAGAGCCCGTCGCGGCCAAGGCCTTCGACCAGGCCTACCACGAGCTGCGCGCCGGCGCCATCGACGGCGGCGGCGTCCAGCTCCCCGAGATCGGAACGCTCAGCTGGCGCGCCCAGGAGCTGCGTCACCGGTTTGGCGCCGTGCCGATCAGCTTCGTCGCCATTCGCTACACCTCGATCGGTCGCGAGATGACCGGCTACCGCGTGGCGGACGACGTGCTCCAGCTGCCCGCAGGGCCGCTCGGGGATAAGGGCCTCTTCGTGGCGCCGCGCGCGTGGACGGAGGAGCTGACCCCCGAGATGGATCAGCTGGTGGTGCCCACCGAGCTGCTGGCCCTCCACGGCATCGAGGCGAGCGAGCTGAGCGATCTGCGCGTCCAGCTCGGCGGCTTCCCCGAGCAGTCGATCCGGCTCGATCAGCCGTTTACGCTCGACTCCCTGGCCGCCTACTCGGGCAAGAAAGCGCGGCTGACCCTGCGCGCTCGCCTGGGTGATGAGTGGATAAAAGGCTCGGCGGTGCTGCCCGTGGCCCTCAAGCCGGTGGGCCTCCAGCCGCCTCCCACGCGGCCCGTCGGCCCTCGCTCGATCGTCGAGTGCCGGGCCGGCTCGTGGACGGCCACCGACGAGTCGGGCACCGAGTCTCTGCGGGTTTACGACCTCATCGACCCGGTGGTGGGCGCGCCGTTCGTGGCGCCCTGGAATGAGCCGATGCAGACCAGCAACCGGGCCCGGGTCTTCCTGCGGCTGATTCCCGGCGACGGCCGCGTGGGCTACGACAGCTCGGCCCGCGAGTGCGACGTCGCGCTGGTCAACCCGGTGGTGGTGCTCGACGGCTTCGACTTCTTCAACCAGCGCGACTTCGAGAGCGTCCAGAGGAGCTTCGGTTCTTCGCTCAAGAAACTCCAGGCCTTCGGCTTCGACATCATTCTGGTGGACTACACCAACGGCCGCGACTGGATCCAGCGCAACGGCGAGGCCCTGCGCACCCTGATGGTGAACCGCATCCCCGAGCTCGTGGTCGACGAGGTGCTGGAAGACGACGGGGTTGCCATCGTCGGCGGCAGCATGGGCAGCCGCGTCGCGCAATACGGCCTGTCGCGCGCCGAGACCTTCGGCGAAGACCACAATACAGGCCTGTTCATCGCGATCGACGGTCCCTTCGCCGGCGCCAACATCCCGATCGGCTTTCAGGCGGCCGCCGTGGACCTTGCCCAATTCGTCTCCGAGGCCGGGCAGTTCCGCGATTCGCTCGAGAGCCCCGCGGCGTCGCAGTTGCTGGCGCGCACTTATCCGCGAGGGGCCGGTCTCAACAGCTCGGGCTGGTACGCCCCGCGGCCCGAGTTTTTTAGCCTGAACGCCCAGCTTTCGGGCGTTCTGCCGAACCTCCCGCGCAACGTGGCGGCGGCGAACGGCAGCGGGCCTGGCTCGACCCAAAGCGGCCTCAGCGGCCGGCTCTCGCTGCTTTCCTTCGAGATCGACGGGTTCATCCCGCTGATCGATATTTCCGTCGACGTGTGGTCCGATGGCGTTGTTCCGGGCAATACCAAGGTTTATGACCGCGAATTCTGCCTGGACTTTCTCTTCATCGACTGCCTGTTTTCTTTTGGCGCCGACAAGAGCGTCAACGGCCTCGGGCTGGACCTGGCGGCAGGCGGCTATCGGCAAAGCACCCAGAATTTTCTGGACGCGCTCGACAGCCTGGACTCGGGGACCGTCACCACGAGCTTCGTGACCGACCGCCATAGCTTCGTGGCTCCCGCGAGCGTCATCGGCGCCGGCGAGCCGTGGGACAGCGTGGTCTCGGAGAAGTGCAATAAGCTTCACGGCCCGCCGACCGCGAGCGGCTTCACCCTCGCCATGACCGAGCTGCTCGCCTTTCGCAGCGGCGCGACTCCGCCGCCGCAGCCCCCGGCCTACGCCACCGGCTGCGGCGTTCCGGAGCCGGCGGAGTACTGCTACCCGGCGGTGGTCTGGTACGAGGATCCCGACGATCCCGAGCTGATCGAGCCCTGGGCGGATCCGGTCAACTGCTACGTGCACCCGATCCCCGGCGGCCAGGAGCCGATCTCGTCGAACGCCGTGTACGCCACCGACCCCGGCAACGCCTCCTGCCCCAACGGCGGCTTCCCGGGCAGCAACGGATGCCCGTACTTCCAGATCATCGGTCAGATCCTGGGAGCCAATATCGACGACTCCGCGGGAATCCTCTCCATCTGGACGACCTTTCCCTCGGGCATCACCTGCCCCATGGGCACCAGCCTTCTGGGCATCGAGGAGCTCGAGTTTCAGGACTACTACCTGGTGACCTGCTCCCTGCCGCCCGTGACCGCACCCGGCGACGGCGGCTATGAGCTGATCGGCTCTACGATCTACGGTCCGCCGGATTTCTCCTGCTCTTCGGGTATCGAGACGGTGATCGGCGATGAGTCGGCGTGCTTCTACGGGGTGCCTCCCGAAGACACCTCGGCTTTTGGCCACTCCGGCAGCTTCTACTACGAGGGCGCCGACTGAGGCGGCGTTTCGGATCGGGCGGCACTCCGGTGCCGCCCTTTGAGCCTCTTTCCTTTCAGTCTCTTCTCTTCCGGCTCCTTTTCGGTCCCGGAACCCTCGAGCGGCTTCGTGCGCTCGTTTTTTCTCGTGCGACTTTCCTGCGACGCGATCCGGTCTTTCCCGGGACTCAGCGAGGTGATCCGTCATGTCTGGAGCCCTCTATTTCAAAAAGGTTTTCACTCCCGTCGGCGCCTCCGATTCCGCGCCGGGCTCCCGCGGCCTCCCGCGGCGAACGCAAAAAGGCCCGGCGACCGCCGAGACCTTGATCTCGGCGACGCCGGGCTTGGCATGCGAGCCGGCGCCTGGCCGGAGAATGGGCCGGCCCGCAAGCTCCTCAGACCGGCTGATTTCAGTAGTAGTCGTCGTCCTGGGGCGGCAGCTGGCCGCGGCACTGTTCCGAGACGGCCTCGCAGGTCACCGACGGCTCGAAGACGGTGCAGCCCTGCATCTGCAGTTGACCGATCAGGCTGCCGAGAACGTCATAGCAGTCCCCGAGGGTCGCGCCGCCGTCACGGATGTAGGCGCGGCGGACGCCGTCGCAGTAGGCGTCGACCCCGGCGTAATAGCACTGCGCGTAGTCCACCGGCGGCTCGAAGGGAAGCGCCGCTTCGGTCTGCGGCTCGTAGAGGAAGGCTCCGGCCAGCAGGCCGAGGGCGACGGCGGAAGATCTGAGAAGAATCTTTCTCATCGCTTTCTCCGGGTTGAGAGTGTGTGGGGCGCCGGGTGGCGATCACTCGGCTACCTTCACCCCCTCGATAACGGACCTATTTTGAAAGTGGCCGGGCGCGGGCGCGCCGGAGGGGCGCTCCGGCCCCGAAAGGCGGCCGCATGAGCCGCCTCGTGGAGGGCCCGTTCACGGCCTACATTCGCCACGTCGGGCCCCAGGACCTGTGCGCCGACGGTCCGGAGTTCGAGCGCTTCTGGCGGGCTCTTTCGCGGAGCGTGCGCAGGGAGCTCAACCGGCGGGGGCTGTGGCTCAGCCCTCCGCGATTCCTCGGCGTGGAGGTGGAGGCCTGGTGCGATGAGGCCCTCGAGGAGCTGGTCACCGAGTGCTATCTCTTCCTCATGCGCCGCGCCCCGACTCTCCGCGGCCATTTGGAGACGAAGCCCAACGTGGAG
This sequence comes from Acidobacteriota bacterium, assembly GCA_039027015.1. Classification (GTDB taxonomy): domain Bacteria; phylum Acidobacteriota; class Thermoanaerobaculia; order Multivoradales; family J023; genus JAUIJL01. The sequence goes on from JBCCLG010000204.1 coordinate 7,133, forward strand.
GGGCTGGTGATGCTGAACGTGAAGAATTTCCTCCACGAGCGGCAGAGGAGCTGCGATCCATTGGGCTACCGCATTTTTGAGATCGCCCGCGCCGCCGTGCAGCTGGCGGTGAGTCGGGGGGATCTGACCCTCGCGGGCGGCGCAGAAGAGGCCGCGCCCAGAATCGAGAACGCCACGGTTCTCAGGCCGCGCCGGGCGGCCGCGAGCCCGAAAACGAGCGCCACAGCGGGCCGCCCGCGCGCCGACTGCCGGCTCCAGGGCCGGTGCTCTGAGTGGGTGGACGCCCTCGCCCCCGAGCTTCTGGTGGCCTGCGGTCGCCGGCGCGGCAGGCTCGCCGAGCGCCTGGCCCGCCGCCTCGCCGATCTCGACCCCGGGGAGTTTGAGGAGATCGTCTTCAAGGCGCTGGTCGACGGCCTCAAGGAGGCGGCCAGGCTTCGCTGGCGGGCCCTGTGGCAGCAGGAGCAGGCCGGGGCAGAAGCCGCGGGCCGATGGCGGGCGGAAGCCGGGGGCTCCGGGCTTCGAGGGGCTTTCCCGAGCAGCCCGGCGCCGGAGCGCCTGGCGTTTCAGCCTCGCGAGTTCGAGCGGAGAGCGCAGTTCGCGGCGCTCTCCCGCGAGGTCTCAAGGGCCGTCGAGCGCCTGCCGCCATCGACCCCGCATCTCGGCCATCTGGTGACGCTGTGGGACTTCCTGCGCTCGAGCAGCGCCGATCCGAGCGCCGCCCTCGTGCCCTCTCGCCGCCGCACCGCCGAGCTGCTCGGCATTCCCCGCCACCACATGCCGCAGCTCTACCGGCGCCTGGCGGAGATCCTGCGCGAGCTTCGGGATGGCGGGCCGTGAAAACGACTCAGCCGCCC
>JBCCLG010000205.1:0-7956 GCA_039027015.1 Acidobacteriota bacterium
AGGAGCGCTGGCCCCCGTCGCTGCCGCCTAGAACCTCCCAGCTGGCGTCGAAGCCGACCGCGCCGACGTCAAAGCCAAGGGTCGCGAGCAGATATTGCGTGTCGATCTCGAGGGGGTTGTCCCCCACGTCCCGCTGCTCGGCCGCCTCGAGCTCAAGGCTGAGCGAAGAGCGGTCTCCGAGGGCGAATTTGCCCTTGTACTCGAGGCCGTAGGTCGAGGTCGAGGCGAGCAGGGCCTCCTCGTAGTCCAGGTAGAAGCCGTAGGCGGTGAGGCGCTGATCGCCGCCGAAGGACATCGGCACGAAAAGAAAATGGCTCTCGAAGTCGAGGCGGTTGCCGACGATTCGATTCACCCGGGTGGCGAAGGTGTAGTCGAGCTTGAGCCAGGACCCGGTGTCGACCTCGAGGCGCGCGGCGTCGAAGGTCTGGTGATGCTGGCGCCACGCGACGGCGCCCACGAAGCGCTGGTCGCCGAGATTGATCGCCTGTCGGCCGAGGGTGACCTTGAGGCGATCGTTTCTGAAGCGCGCAAAGGCCTGGTTGATCACCGTGATCTCGGGATCCGCGACCACCGGCACGCCGCGCACGCCGTTGTTGAGGCTGCCGGAGCCGGCGTTGTTATAGCCGTCGTCGTCGAAAACTCCGGCTACGTTCTCGGCCTCGGCGAAGGCGCTCCATCCCCGCCACTCGGCGGTGAAGTAGGAGAGCGTGGTGCGCAGGGTGGAGGCCTCCGCGGTGTCCTCGAAGGCGTCGTCGTCCACCGCCTCGAAGCGGTAGCGCAGGCTGACCTTGGCGGTGCCGCCGGTCAGGGCCTCGCCGAAGGTCCGAGGCTGCTCCGGCTCTTCGGCGCGCAGGGGATCGCTGAGGGTCGCCGCGAAAAGGCAGAGGGCGGCGGAGAGTAGACAGATTTTTCTCATGGGGTGTCGTCCTTGGTGCATCGTTGCGCCGAGCCTGAGAAACGGCTCGGAACCGGGAAAAATCAAAAAAACGGGCGAGATAAGGGCCTTAACAGAAGCGATGGCTCTCGATCATACGTCAGGATCGACGACGGGTGTAGGTTTCAGGTCGGGAATCCCGGCGGCGCCGTCCTGCGGCCCAGGCGCGACGCGGACTCTCGGCGTAAAGGTCGAGAAATAATGATCTTGGGAGAATAACTCGAGTGACCCAGAAGGCTTTTAACGAGCGATGGAAGCGGCCGCCGTACGCAACGAAGACGGTAATGTTGAGGATGCATAATCGTGGACCGAAGCTTCGGAACGTGAAACACTCCTCGAAGCAACAGTCTGTAGAGTTTTAGGTTCTCGCAGCGCGGGCTCGGCACCCACCTGGCCGCGCCAGCTTTGCCACGGGGTCCCCCCCAAACCCCGTCGAGGCGTTTTTGACGAGATGCGCCTGCAAGCTAGCTCGGCAGAGTTGGCCGTATCGACATCACGATGATGCTGGTGACGCTGCCAACGAAATGCATCGAGATGAACATCCCGGAGAGCACATGGGCGTAGCGTACGATCAGGATAAGTGGCGCAGAGCGGTCGATCTAGCCAGCGCGGGTCGTCTCGAAGAGGCGCACGAGATTTTCGTGCTCATCGCCCAGGAAGACCCCGAGGACGCTGGGGTGTGGCGATGGCTCGCCAACGTGACCAGCGATCCCCGGGCGCGTATCCGGCACCTCGAGAAGGCGCTCGAGCTGAACGCCGAGGATTCATCGACCCGCGGCGAGCTGCATCAGGCGCTGGTTCGGCAGGGGGTGAGCGAAGCCCAGTCCCAGCGCCTCGAGTCGGCGCGCAGCTGCTTCGAGCAGGCCTCCGAGGTTCTGCCCAACGATGAGCTGGCGCTGCTGTGGCTGGTCGAGGTCAGCGATTCCGTACAGGACCGCGTCGAGCTTTTGGAGCGACTCTTCGAGCTCCAGCCCCGCGACGCGAGCATCCGCAGCTCCCTGGCCGTCGAGCTGGCCAGGCTCGGCGAGAGAGCGCTCGAAAAGGGCGAGCGCGCGCTGGCCGCCAGCCACTTCAAACGCGCCTTCAAGATGGACGCGGAGAATCTGGACGTCCTCTTTCGGATCGCCGAAGCGGACGACGCGAGCCTCGGCAAGCGGCTCGAGATGCTCAGCAAGGTTCTCACCAAACGGCCCGACCACGAGGCCGCCAAGCGCCTTTGGGACGTCCTCTCCGAGCAGGCGCTGCAGGAGTCCTCGACCCTGCCGATCAACGCCTGCTCGCTATGCCGGGGCCCCAAAGAGGCGACGTCCATCGAATGCGGAACCTGCGGCGCGCTGCTCTCCTTCTTCGACCTCGACAAGCTGCTCTCGAACCCCAACGTCGACGTCGAGCGGCTGACCCGCGAGGTCCGGCGCCTCGAGGAACTCAACGTCACCCAAGAGGACTGGCGCCTGCAGAAGAACCTGCTCCTCGCGCGCCTCAACCTCGGCCAGAAGACCCGGGCCGCCAAGGACGTGGACCGACTCCTGGAGATGATCCCGCTCAACGAGCCGGAGCGTCTCGAGATCGAGCAGGTCCGCCTTTTCCTGCTGCGTGACGCTGAGCCCGAGACCGCCGCCGTGGAGCCCGAGAATGCGGGCGAAGGGGTCGATGCGCAGCTCGACGAGGAGCGCTGCGTGCTGGTGGTTGACGATTCACCCACGGTTCGCTCCCTGGTGGGCGCGACCCTCGAGGCCGACGGCTACGAGGTGGTTTTCGCCGGCACCGGCATGGAGGCCCTCGCCTCCCTGAGGCAAACCTCGCCGGACCTGGTGCTGCTCGATATCGGGCTGCCCAACATGGACGGCTATCAGCTGTGTCAGCTGATGCGCCAGAACCCGGCGACCGCCGAGGTTCCGGTGGTCATGCTCTCGGCCCGCGACGGCTTCTTCGACCAGGTGCGCGGGCGCATGGTCGGCTGCCAGGACTTCATCACCAAGCCGTTCGATCCGGAAGATCTGCTCGATCGCGTCGGGCAGCTGATCTCCTGATGCGCCTCGAGGGACGCATCGAGGACTTCGACCTCCTCGAGGTTCTGCAGGCGGCCCTTCGCCAGCGCGAGCCGAGTCAGCTGCTGGTGGCCGCCGAAGAGCTGGAGGGTCTGCTTACCCAGCGCGGCGGCTGCATCGTCGACGCGCGCTGGGACAAGCTCCAGGGCGAAGACGCGGTCTTCACGCTGCTGGCCCAGCAGCGGGGATTCTTTTCGCTCTCGCGCCTCGAGGGCGCGCAGGCCACGGCCATCGAAGGCTCCTTCTGCTGGACCTGGCCGCAGCTGCTTTCGGAGTCCATGCGCCGAGCCTCCACCGCCGGCGATCCCGCACAGGCGCCGCTCGACGCCGGCGATCGCGAGCTGCTCGCCCGCGATCTCCTGATCCTGCTCAAAAACCTGGGCGGCGACGTGGCCGCCCTGGCCGACGAGCAGGGGGGCGGCGTGGCGCTTTTGACCGGCCTTTGCGACCTGGTCAATATGTCGGTCTCCCTGGCGCCCGACCAGGCCAAGAGGCTCGAGTTTCAGCTCGCCGACGTTCTGCCGCGCCACGGCTGGAAGGGGGTCGGCGCCAGCTTCGTGCAGCTCAACGGCAGCCTCGCGGACGTGCAGGGGCTCACGGCTATCTACGCCGCCGCCGCCTTCGACCCGGAAAGCAGGAGCCGCGAAGCCCGCGCCACCGCCCACACCCTGGCGGCCAGCCTGCGCGAGATCCTGACTCACCTGATCGGCCTGGCCGACGCCGAGAACTCCACCGACCTCGCCGCGCGCAGCGAGTCGGTGTCCTCCGATCTCGACGCGCTGATTCGAGCGTCCCAATTTTGACCATCGCCCAAAGATCTCCTCACAAGACCCGCCAAATTCCGACTGCCATAGCCAGTCCCGCATCGCCAGAATCGAACCGGGCTCAGGCCTGAGAATCCCGCGGCCTTCGTTGCCTCTTAACCCTTCCGGTTGGTAGACCCCTCCGACTCCGTCAGAAAGATATACATCATGGCTAGAATTCTCATCGTCGACGACAGCGCCACGGACCGCGCCATGCTCCGTGAGTGCCTCGAAAAAGAGGGCCACCAGGTCTCGGTCGCCAACGACGGCCGCGCGGCCTTCGGGGCGGTGGAGTCCGACCGTCCGGATCTCGTGCTGCTCGACGTGGTCATGCCCGGCGACAACGGCTTCAAGGTGTGCCGCAAGCTCAAGAAAACCGTCGACGGCCTGCGCGTCGTGATGGTGACCAGCAAAGACGGCGAGTCCGACAAATTCTGGGGCATGAAGCAGGGCGCCGACGCCTACGTGACCAAGCCCGTTCAGCCCTCGGACCTCGTGAGCACCGTTCAGCAGCTGATCTGAGCTGAGGCCGCGATGTCTTCGGAAAGATCAGCGCCCCCTCTTTCGGGCGTCGGCGAGAGCCCGGCGTCCGCGGGGGCCTTGACTCCCATGGTGCCCGACGGGGCCGCGCCGGGCGGGCTGGGCGCCTCCGATCTCGAGTCCGGAGCCGCCATGCTGCGCGAGCTGGTCCGGCGCATCGACGGCGCGCTGGACGACGGGCGGGCGGGCGCTGCCGCTCCGGACCCCGGCCCGTCGGACGATGCCTCCCCGGCTGCCGATCCGGGGCCCGCCACCCCCTCGGCCCCGGAGGCCCCCGCGGTGCCGCGAGACCAGGCCGCCTTCGAAGGCGAGGGAGGCCTGCACCTGATCTTCGAGCTGGCGGGCTCGTCCTTCGCCATTCCCGCCGTCGGCCTGGCGGAGGTCAAGGTCTACGAAGAGCCCATGCCCATCCCGGGCGTACCGCCGTGGATCCTCGGGATCGAGAGCTTTCGCGGTGAGGCTCTCTCGGTCACCGACCTGGCGGCCTTTTTGGGCTTCTCCAAGCTGACCGGCACCGAGCTGGCCAGGCTGATCGTGGTGCACGATCCGAGGTCCCCCAAGCGCGTCTTGACCGGTCTGGCGGTCGACGCGGTGGCGACCCACGAGTGGCTGCCGGGCCACGGCGGTCGCGACGCCGGCAGCGCAGCGCTCACCGGGCGCCTGGGACGCTTTACCCAGCGAATTCTCGACATCGGCGACAGGGCCCTCGCGGTCCTCGACCTCGAAGGTCTCCTCGACTCCGAAGAATTTCGCGGTCTCGAGCCTTGACGCCGCCGCGTTGCCCTTTCCCGCCGGATTGAGCGGTCCACACCCATCTGAGATTTAACACCCCGGTTCTAGAAACCGCAGCAGCTGACGTTCCATCGGAGAGAAGCCATGCTCAAGAGACTCAAAATTTGGCAAAAGCTGACCCTCATCGCTCTGGTCTTTGTCCTCGTCATCCCCTTCGTGCTCTACCTGATCGTCAGCGAGCGCCTGGCGGAGCAGAGGAATATCGAACGGCGCCTTGTGGGCCTCGAGTACATCGAATCCGCCTTCAAGATCTTCGTGGAGATCCCGCGCCACCGCGGACAAACGAACGCCTTTCTGAACGGAAACGCGGCCGCGCGCGCCGAAGCTGAGGGCCACGCCCGAGTGGTGAACGAGGCTCTCGAGGAGCTCCGCGCGATCGATCAGCGCGTCGGCAGGCAGCTGCAGACGCGGGAGCCGCTCCAGGTGATCGGCAGCACGTGGGCGGAGCTGGCCGGGGAGGCCTACCGGCTGCGGCCCGAGGAGAGCTGGGTGCGCCACACCGAGCTGATTCGCGAGGTGCTCCAGCTCCTGGTGGCCGCGTCCGACTACTCGGGCCTCGGCGCCGAGCCGGAGATCGGCAAGGGCTATGTGGTGCGAGCGCTCGTTCAGTCGGCCCCCCGCACCGCGGAGTTCATGGGCCAGCTGCGCGGCCTCGGCAGCGGCTACGCGGCCAGGCCCGACCTGCTGAACCTGCCGCTCACCAGTCAGGAAAGCGCCGAGCTGATCTACCTGGTGCGCAGCATCGAATCCGACCTCCTGGACCTCGAGCAGAGCCTCGACATCGCGGCGAACGAAGACAGCGCTCTGGCGGGGGAGCTGCAGAGGTTCTTCGACGCCGAGGGCGTGGCCGCAGCGGTGAGGTCCTACACCGAGCTGGCGCAGGAAAACATCATCGACGCCGAGGAAACGGTCGACCTCGATTCCTCCACGTACTTCAGCCTCGGTACCGAAGCGATCGCGCCCATCGCGGAAATACAGAACCGAGCGGTGCGCCAGCTGCGCACGAGTTTTGAGGCCTCGCTCGACGCCCTCAAGAACGAGATCACGATCGTCATCGTCGGCGTGCTCCTGGCCGCCCTCCTGACCCTGGCCCTCGTGGTGCTGATCGCGCGCTCGATCACCGGTCAGGTCGGCCGCCTCAACGATCTCTTCGGCGAGATCAACAGGGGCCGCTACGAGACCCGTTCGGCGGTGACCTCGAGCGACGAGCTGGGCCAGATGACCGGCTCGCTCAACACCATGCTCGACAACACCCTGGTGCTGATTCAGGATCGCGCCGAGCGCGATCAGATCCAGGGCTCTATCCGCCGCCTGCTCGAGCAGGTTTCGGACGTGGCCGACGGCGACCTGCGGCGCGATCTCGAGGTCACCGAGGACATCACCGGCTCGATCGCCGACTCCTTCAACTACATGCTCGAGGAGCTGCGCACGCTGATCGGCGACGTGCAGCAAACCACCAGCCAGGTGACCGGCGCCGCCGCCGGCCTGGCCAGCACCTCCCAGGAGCTGGCGGCCGGTTCGCGGCGTCAGACCTCGGAGATCGAGTCCACGGCCCAGTCGGTGCGCGACCTCTCGGAGAGCGCCCAGCAGGTTTCGGCCAACGCCGAGCGCTCCACCCAGGTGGCCAACCAGGCCCTGGCGAGCGCCCGCGCCGGCACCGAGGCGGTGGAGCGCACCATCGACGGCATGGGCAAGATCCGCCAGCGCGTGCAGGACACCTCCAAGCGCATCAAGCGCCTCGGCGAAAGCTCGCAGCAGATCGGCGAGATCGTCGAGCTGATCTCCGACCTCGCCGACCGCACCAGTCTGCTCGCCCTCAACGCCTCGATTCAGGCCGCCTCGGCCGGCGAGGCGGGCCGCAGCTTCGCGGTGGTGGCCAAGGAGGTCGAGCAGCTCGCCGACCGCTCCACCGACTCGACCAAGCGCATCTCCCAGCTGATCACCAACATTCAGCGCGAGACCGCCGAGGCCTCCTCGGCCATGGAAGACACCACCCGCGAGGTGGTCGAAGGCTCCGAGGTGGCCTCCGAGGCGGGCCGCGCCCTGGAGGAGATCGGCGCGGTGTCGAATCAGCTGGCGGACCTCGCCGACCAGATCCTGACCCGCGCGCGGCGACAGGCCGAGATCTCCGACGGCGTCGCCGACGCCATCGGCCAGATCGACTCCATCTCCCGCCTGACCTCGGGCGGCGCCGAGGAGACGATGAGCGGTCTCAGCGAGCTCGCCGAGATGGCCCAGAAGCTGCGCTCCTCGGTGGACGCCTTCCGCCTGCCGCAGAACCCCTCCGGATCCGTTCAGAACGCGGCGTGATGACGCCGCTGCCGCCGAGCCCGCCGCGCGCGGCGGGCTGAGCAGAGAAGGGATCCGCCATGTCTATGCACGTAGACCCCCAGCTGGTGGCGGGCTTCGCCGCCGAAGTCCGCAGCCACCTGCCAGAAATCCGAGAGTCCGTAGGGCGCTATCGGGACGACTCCGATGCCGAGGCCCTGGCCGCGGCGCGCTCGCGCCTCGAAGGCATGCGAGACGCTTCGGCCATGGTGGGCCTCGAGCCCCTGGGCCGCGCCCTCGACTCGCTGCTGGAGGTGCTGGGCCGGGACCCCGGCCCGTCGGCCTCGGCGCCCGAGGCGGAGCGGCCGAGCCTGGCCGTGCCGCTCGACTCCCTGGCCGCCTATCTGGAGGACCTGGAGGAGAGCCAGCAGGGCTCTCTCGAGCCCGAGCAGCTGATGGCGGAGCTCGAGGCGCTGCGCGTCTCGGCCGCGCCGCCCGCGAGCGCCGGCGAGGAAGAAAGTCCCCAGGCCGACGCGCCGGCCACCGATCCCCGGCTCGAGGTCCGTCTCGA
>JBCCLG010000206.1:0-7941 GCA_039027015.1 Acidobacteriota bacterium
ATGAAAACCGCGGCCGAGGATCTCGCGCCCTTTTTGGGCTCCGCCTTTGCCGAGCGCTCGGAGCGCATCGCGCGGGCCGCTGCGGCTCTGCGCGAGCTTTCCGAGTCGAAGGCCCTGATGCGGCCGCTCCGCGAGCTCGCGGCCAGCCAAGTCCACATGCACGTCAACCGCATCGTCATAGAAGACGCGAGGCGCCAAGAGGTCCTGCTCTATGACTTTCTGGCCCGCAGGCAGCGCACGGCAGCCGCCCGCGGGCAAGAGAGAGGCTCGCGCTGCTCTACTGGGGCGGTCTCGATTGCGGCGGCTTCGGCTCCAGGCGTGTCCGGACTCCGTCGCGAATCTCTGGACGATCTACCCGGAGGCTTTTCTTGATGAATTCCGAGAACTGGCATGCGCGGAACGCCGAGCCTTGGGCGCCGCTATTGGGCGAGGAGGAGCGCGCCCAGGCCACCGAAACTCTGATCGAGATCGTCGGCGGACTCGAGGAGTTCTTTCGACTCCGTCCGGTCTTCGATCACGGCTTTCCCAGCGGTTCCGCCGAGCTGAGTCTGGGCACTGGGCACGCCGGGCTCGCCCTCCTCTTTCTCGAGGCGGAGAAGGTTTTGGGAGAAGCCATCTCCGAGGGCACAGGCGATCGGATTTTGAGCGAGACCCTCGAATCTCTCCCCCTGGTGACTCCGTCGCCTTCCTTCTTCTACGGCTACCCCGGAGTCGCCTGGCTGGTGGCCCACCTCGAACGTCGCGGGCTGATCGAAGAGTCGCCGGACGCCCTCGACGCGATCGAGGAGGCGCTTCTAGGCACCTTGAAGGACCCGCCCCGCGATAGGGCCGTGCACGACGTGGTTCTGGGGCTGCTCGGCATCGGGATCTACGCCCTCGAGCGATACCCCAAGGGCCGGTCGGGGGAGATCGCCGGCCGGCTGCTCGATGTGCTGGAGGCTGCGGCTCTCAAAACCCCCGAGGGCCTCTGCTGGCAGGCGACGCCGGAACAGCTGCCCGCAGGCGACCGCAAGAAATTCAAGAGCTACCTCTCTCCAGGCGTCTCCCACGGCGTTGCGGGCGTTGCGGGCTTCCTCGGCGGCTGCTGCGCGCTGCCCGAACTGGAAGCTCGGGCTATGCCCCTTCTCGAGGGAGCTTTCAGCTGGCTGCTGGCGCACAGCGCTCCGTTTGAGAACGGCGCCAACTTTCCGCTGTTGATCCGGCCCAACGGTCAGCGCCGCGCCGCGCCCCACGCCTGGTGCCACGGCGATCCGGGGATTTCGGCGGTCCTGCACCGAGCTGCGCGGAGTGCGGGCCGAGAGGATTGGCAGCGCGAGATCGAGGTTCTCGCCAAGCGCTCGGCCCGCGTTCGTGATCTCGAGGAGGACCGGGGAGACCCTGGGATCTGCCATGGATCCGCAGGAAGAGCGCACCTCTACAGCAGGCTCTACCACGCGACAGGCGACGCAGATTTTGGGCAGGCTGCCCGATTCTGGCTCCAGGAGGCCCTCGCCGTTCGGTCGCCAGGCGTCGGTCTGGCGGGCTATTCAGGCGAGCTTCTGCCGAACGTCGAGCCCGCAAAGGGGCTCTATCGAAGCGCCCCTTCGGCTCCGGGCCTGCGCTGCGGCGTGGCGGGCGTCGCGCTCACCCTCCTCGCCGCCATCGACGCCCAAGACCCGAGCTGGGATCGAGCTTTTCTCTTTTAGGAGGCGCCGCCATGTGTGTCCAGCCATTCGACCGATCCAGCGAGAGCTGGAGTCCTCCGAAGACTCGGAGCCTCAGCGGCATGATTCCGGTGAGGATCGACCTGGATAGCCAGCCCCCGCGCCTTTTCTGGGGCGAGGCCTCTCCTTCATCTCGAAACGCCTGGCGATTGAAAGGCACGGTGTCCACCCCCCTTGAGGTCCTGGAGGAAAGAAACCTCGAGGAGAGCGGCGAGGTGCCGTGCGGGCTGATCTTTCACCTGTCCCGAACGGGATCCACGGCCCTCTGCCGCGGCCTCGACTGCCTCGACTCGCTCGAGGTTCTCCAGGAGCTTCCGGTGATCAATCAGACGCTGGTCAGCTCGAGGGGCCTTCCGGAGCGCACCAGGAGGCTGCGTCTGCTCGGCGTCGTGCGGGCCCTGGGAGCGGCTCTTGATCGCCGGTTTGTGCTCAAGCTCTCGAGCTGGAACGCTCTTCATCTCGAGGACTTCCTGGCTGCCTTTGGCCAGATCCCTTGGGTTTTCATGTACCGCGAGCCCGTCGAGGTCCTCGTGTCCCTGGGGCGAAAATCGCCCGGCTGGGCGCTCGACAGGACTCGGCACCACCTTCTTCGAATCGTCGGGCCTGAGGACGGGAGCGATCCGGGGGATGGGGAGCTCTTCGCCCGGGTTCTCTCGGGCATCAGCGGGCAAGTTCTCGAACATGCGGCTAGGCGTCCTGTTCTATTCCCCTACCAGGCGCTCGATGCCGAGAGCGTTGCCGCCCTGGCGCGGCGCTTCGGCTGCGCGGTGGACGGGCGAGATGAAGCAGCGATCGTCCGCTCTCTCCGCTTCGACTCGAAGTCGCCCGACAAAAACAAACCCTTCGCTTCGGATTCAAAGGCCAAGCGGGCCGTCGCGAGTCAGGAGCAGCGCGCGCTGGCACACCGATGGGTCCGCGCGGCGTTTCAACAACTCGAGGAAAAACGCATCATGGAATCGAACACGGCCAACCGAGCCTCGCGTCTGGAACAGCTCTTTCCTAACCTGTCGCGCACGGCCTTTCTCGACGGGCACTGGCCGAATCGGCATCTGGTGCACCATGGCCCGGCCAAGCGTCTCGAGGGGTTGGCCGACCTCGAAGCTCTCCGGGGGATCTCCGAGCTGCTCGCGGTCGCGCAAACCAGCGTCAAGGTGATCTTCGACGGGCGTCAGGCGGCCTCGACCCGGAGCTACGATGAGATTCGCGTCGAGCCCTGGCAGGCTTTGCCGCTCTACGAAACGGGCCTGAGCGTGTGTCTGTCGGCGATCGATCGCTGGGTGCCTGGAGTCAAGAGGTGGGTCGATCAGCTGGCCCGGGAGCTGTCGCTGCCGCGTCAGTTCGCTCAGTGCAACGCCTATGCATCGAGGCGCGGTACCGGCCTCGCCAAGCACTGGGATGCCCACGAGGTGCTGGTGGTCCAGCTTCGAGGCTCCAAGATTTGGCGCCTCGCCCCCAACGACGAAGTGCCGTGGCCGACCGTGAACTACGTACCCGCCGCCGGCTTTCCCCAAGGGCTGAGGAGCTACTGCCCGGAGCCGCTAGACCCGGAGCTACCGCCCGACGCGGAGGCCGTGGAGCTCAAGCCCGGCTCGGCTCTCTTCCTGCCGCGGGGCTATTGGCACGCCACCGAAGCGACGGGCGAAGACTCTCTTTCCCTGACGTTCTCCTTGGCCCCGCCCACCTGGAAAGACCTGGTGCTGGGGGCGCTTGGCGACAGTCTGGAGCGGCAGAGTCAGTGGCGGGAACCCGCGGCTGGGCTCCTGGTAGGGGGACCCCTAGACCCCTCAGCCGACGAGCATTTCTCGGGTCTTCTCAAGAGTTTGGCGGGGGATTTGACGGCCCTGGGTCTCGAAGATCTGCTCCCGAATTCCGGCGAGGAAGAGCAGCTTCGGCTCCATGCGGGCGCTGTGATTCGAGAGCAACCCCCAAGCGGCGGCGGCCCATCGAACCTCGTCTGCATCGAGACCGCTCCGGGGGAGGTGATCGAGGTGGAGACCGAGCCCGAGTGGCGAGAGGCTTTTTTGTGGATCGGCCGCCAGAGCGGCCCTTTTCGGCCCGACGATCTGACTCGCGCTCTGCCGGTCCTCGAGCAAGAGGCTGCCGACACGATCCTGCACTCTCTGCTCGAGGCCGAGGTGATCGAGCGAGCTGGCTGAGAAATCCATGGACGCCACTCTGCCCCTCGAGCATCTGAGCGGCTGGCTAGACAGCCGGTCGGCTGGCGCCTGCGAACGACTGACCCTCAAGGGCCGGAGCGCCGCGGGCCCCTCGAGCCTGTCGAAGCTCGACCGGGTTGCGAGGCTGCGTGTTCTAGATCTCGCGGGTACCGGAGTGGACGGCGAAGCGGTGCGCGCCTTGAAGGAGCTGCCGCTCCTCTCCCTCGATCTCAGCCATACCTCGATCGACGACGGCGCCCTCGCCTATCTCCCTCGGTCTCTAGAGCGGCTCGTGCTTCGCGGCTGTCGGCTTTCGCCCCGCGGTCTCGGGGCCCTCGGTCGGCTGAAGAAGCTCCGATCGCTGGATCTTTTTCGAATCGAGATTCGGGCGGGCGGTCTTGAATTCCTGCAGGGTCTCCCGAATCTGGAGCAACTGGAGCTGAGCCGCACGTGGATTCGCGATCAGGATCTGCGCGCGCTGCGTCCCCTGCGCGCCTTAAGACAGCTTTTTCTGAGGCGTACCCACGTGACGGGAGAGGGATTTCTCGAGCTGGCCGGGCTGGATCGCCTGACGCACCTCAGCCTGCATCATTCTCCGATCACGGATTCCGGGCTCGCGCACCTGGGCGCTCTGGCCTCCCTCGAGCTGCTGGCTCTCCCTGGCACCCGCGTGACCGACTCCGGGATCGCGGCCCTCGGGAATTTCCAGCGTCTGAGGAGCCTGGGTCTTGAGCTGCTCGAGATCACCGATGCCGGCCTCGAGGCGGTCGCGTCTCGGTGCCGCAATCTCGAAGATCTCGGGCTCAAGAAAACCCGGGTGACCGACCGGGGCATGCCTCATCTGGCTCGGTTCGAGTACCTGCGCAGCCTTTCGCTTCCGGACACGGCGGTGACCGGGCAATCGGCCCCGGCCCTCGCTCGTCTCGAGGGACTGCGAGTTCTCGACCTCAAGCGGACCCGGTTTTCAGCCCAGGGCCTCCAGCACCTTCTGCCCGCCCTCGAGAATTTGAGAATTCTTGACCTGCGGGGGATCCCGGTGGCGGACGCCACTCTCGACTCTCTTCCCCTAGGCCTGAAGAGCCTCTATCTGGGAAATACCGCCGTTTCGAACCGGGGATTGGGCTCTCTCGCGGCTCTTCCCAGCTTGACTCTGCTGGATCTCTCGGCGACCGAGGTCGGTGGCGGCGGGGCTCGGTCGATCGTTCAGCTCGCGGGTCTCAAGGCGCTCGATCTCTCGCAGACCCGGTGGGGTGATCGGGACATGCCCTTCCTTGAGTGTCTGCCGACTTTGGTGGAGCTCGACCTCCGCGAAACCTCGGTCACGGCCGCCGCTCTTCGCGGGCTGAAGTCGAAGATCTCAGTCGAGAGGGTCTTCTGGGGAGAGGAAGGAGGGTCGACGGGTAGGCATCGCGACAGCATCCGGGAGCTCTGCTAGCGCCGCCGCACCCAGCGCTCGAGCTGCCAGGAACCGTCCTTGGACTCGGCCAGGAACGGCTCGCTCGCCCTCTTCATGAGCCGGTCGATGGCCGAGCGCTCGAGCTGCCGGCCGCCGCGCACCGAGGTCGGCAGGCCGTCGCCCAGGAAGGTGCTGAGCAGCAGCTCGTCGATCTCGAGACGCGGCCGGTAGAGGGCGCGGGCCACCGACGGGCCGGCCTCGAGCGACATCGTGGCGGCGCCGAAGGCGGCGCGCAGGAAGTGGATCGCTCCCTGGGGCGTCGGCTCGTCCACCGCCTCGACCTCGACCCCGGCGTCGGCGGCGCGGCTTTCGAGCCGCCAGGCCCCGGGACGGCTGGTGTAGACCACGACTCTGCCGGCAGCGTTGCGAAAAAACGGGTGCTGCAGATCGATCTCGCCGCCTCGCGTGAGCACCAGGCTGACCGGCGGATTGGCCTTGGCGAGTCGCTCCCGGCGCCAGGCCGCGAGGGCCTGCGGCATCGAACCGGGGCCGCCGAGATCGTGGCGCAGATTTTTTTCGGCGCGCAGGATCCTGCCGGTGGTCACGATCGCGTCCGCGCGGGCGCGGCAGAGGTTGAGTGCGAAGGCATCGTGCCAGGACACGGGGGTCTCGGCGCCGATGCGCAGGGCGAGCTGGAGATCGCTCCACTGGCCGTCGCGCCGGGGCCGCCACACGGAGGTGGGGTGGAGAAGACCGCCGGGCAGCCGCGCGCTCCGCGCCGAGGCGCCATAAATCCGCTCGATCCACAGATCGACATCGTCGGCGCCGCCCAGAAGGTCGGTGGAGGGTTCTTCGCTCACCCCATGACTGTAGCAGCGGCTGAAGCGCGCCGCCGGGCCGTGTAATGCCGAGCGTAAGATCGAGAGATTAAATTCAAATTGAGTCAGCAGCGATCTCCGATCCGAAACGAAAGCTCGGCCCTTCCCGGGAGCCTGCGGCCTTCGAGCGGTCGGTCGGCAGTTCTTCAACGGGTATGCCTCCGTGGAACCCGCTCTCGGGATTCGGCACGACGATCCCGAGGCCACG
This sequence comes from Acidobacteriota bacterium, assembly GCA_039027015.1. Lineage (GTDB taxonomy): Bacteria > Acidobacteriota > Thermoanaerobaculia > Multivoradales > J023 > JAUIJL01. Next base: position 6,342 of record JBCCLG010000206.1, read on the forward strand.
GAGTCTTCTCGAGGTTGCGGCGGTGAGCCACCCTCTCCTGGTTCGACAGCTCGAAAGGCTCGGGATCGACGCCCGCGAGGTGCCGAGCCCCGAGCAGTGGCAGGCGTTTTTAGGCCGCATCAGCACGGCCTACGCCGAGGCCTACCAATATCGGTATCAGCTCGAGCAGTCGCTCTCCAGGCGCTCTTCGGATTTGGGCTCGAGCCGCGAGAAGCTGGAAACCTCCCTCTCCGAGAGGGATTACTTCCGCTCCCTGGTGGCCGCGGCACCGGGCGTGATCTTCACCCTCGCCCCCGAGAGCGGCTCCTTCGCCTCGCTCAACCCCGCCTTCGAGGAGCTGACCGGCTGGTCGCCCGACTCCTGGATCGGCAAGCCCTTCACGTCGCTGAGCCACCCCGACGACCGCTCGACCGCCATCGCGTCGATCCATCAGCTGCTGCTCGGCGAGCGCACCAAAATCTTCAAGCTGCGCATCAAGACCCGCTACGGCGAAGACCGAAACGCCGAGTTCGTGGTCACCCGGCACGAGCAGAAGGGCGAGCTGCGCCACCTGCTGGGCATCGTGCGCGACAACACCCTGCACGACAAGGTGGAGCGCGATCTGCGCGCCGCCAAGGAAACCGCCGAGGCGGCGAGCCGGGAGAAGAGCGAGTTTCTGGCCAACGTCAGCCACGAGATCCGCACGCCGATGAACGGCATCATCGGCATGACCGGCCTGCTGCTCGAAACCCGCCTCGACTCGCATCAGCTCGACAGGGTCGAAACCGTGCGCTCGAGCTGCGACACTCTGCTGACCCTGGTGAACGACATCCTCGATTTTTCGAAGATCGAGTCGGGCAAGCTGGAGCTCGAAAACCAGCCTTTCAACCTGCGCGAGTGCGTCACCAGCTGCATCGACCTGGTGGCGGCGCGGGCCGCCGAGAAGCGGCTCGACCTGCGCTTCAGCGTGCGCGAAGGCACCCCCGAGCAGGTCAACGGCGACGTCACCCGGCTGCGCCAAATCCTGGTCAACCTGCTCACCAACTCGGTGAAGTTCACCGAGCGCGGTCAGGTCCACGTGGAGCTGGCGGCTCGCCCGGCGTCGCCGAGCGGCGGGCGAGGGGGCGACGGAGACGGCGGTGTCGAGATCGAGATCCAGGTGCGCGATACGGGGGTCGGAATCCCGGAGGATCGCATCGACAGGATTTTCGAGTCCTTCTCCCAGGCCGACGCCTCGACCACCCGGCGCTTCGGCGGCACCGGCCTAGGTTTGGCGATCAGCAAACACCTGGCGGAGCTGATGGGCGGCCGGATCTGGGTCGAGAGCCAGCTCGGCGTCGGCTCGACCTTCGGCTTCACGGTGATCGCCGGCGGTGTCGAGGAAGGGCAGCCGACCAATCCCATCGAGCGCGCCGCGAGCGGAATCGATCGCACGCTGGCGGCCAAGATGCCCCTGCGCATCCTGGTGGCCGACGACAGCGTGGTGAATCAGAAGGTCGCCCGGCTCTTTCTCGAGCGCATGGGCTACCGCGCGGATTTAGCCGCCAACGGCCTCGAGGTGCTCGAGGCGCTCCGTCGACAGCCCTACGACGTGGTGCTGATGGACGTGCAGATGCCCGAG
>JBCCLG010000207.1:0-7938 GCA_039027015.1 Acidobacteriota bacterium
CCCGGCCACCGGCAGCCCCGGAAGCCCGCCCTACGGCCCGTTTGACAACCTGCAGGACGCGTCTCTGGTGATCGACGGCCTGGTGCTTTTTCTGACCGTCGAAGAGCAGATCGTGGATCCCGGCACCGGCTCGATCACCTGGGGCTGGGTGTTCAGCAGCTCCTTTGAGCTGGCCGAGCCCGCCACCTCCGAGTATTTCTTCAGCGACGCCCTGGGCGCCGAGCAGTGCCAGTTCGGCAACAGCGAGCAGGTGTACCTGAGCGTCTACAACGGCAACCTCGACAGCTTCCTGCAAAGCCGCGTTTACCTGCTCACGCCGCCAGACCAGGACAATTGGGGTCCCGATATTCAGACCGACTTTGACGACGTGCGCACCTTGGACGGCTGCGTTCCGGACCTCTTGAATGACTGCAAAGTCGGCGAAGACGGTACCCCCACGGACATTCCGATGATCACGACGGTGCCGCTGCCGGGCGATCTGCCCTTCCACGGCCAGTTCGTCGCTCTCATCCGAGATAAGCAGGGCTTCAAGCAGTCGATCCGCTACTCCTGCGACCGGGTGACCGACGGGCTTCTCAAGATCGGCGACGGCGGTCCGCAGCAGCAGCAGAGCAACGAGGGCTGGGGCTGCCCGCCCTGCCCGCCGTCCTGATCACCGAGCCTCGGTAGAACTTCCGAGGGAGGAAGGGAGAAGAACCGGGCGGCTCCGCCAAGAGCCGCCCGGTTTTTTCGTGCTTGTCGCCTAAAAGACCGGCCTCACGTCGCCGGCGACTTTGTAGATCAGAGTGCGGCTGCTGCTGGCCAGGTCGTTGCGATTGTTAAGAGCCGGCTCGAATCGAGCGCTGACCTTGTATTCGCCGAGCTGGAGCCTGGGGCTCGTCCAGCGCGCGCGCCCGAAGCGATCGAGCAGAACCGGAGCGTCCGCGGGCTGGCCGTCGAGATAGAACTGGACCTTTCCCAGAACGAAACCCTCGCTCGCCGTCTCCGAGGTGAGGCGCAGGTCGGTGAGGCTGCGCTTCACGACCGCCACGAACGCGACGGCCTCTCCCTGCTGAGCGTCCGTCTGCTCCGGATGGATCTCGATCTTGGTGCCGCCGAGCTCCAGCTTCTGGGCCGTGATGTAGGTCGCCGCGAAGCCGATCTCTCCGGTCACGGCCACGTCCTTCGTGCAGTCGTCGCGGTCCTGCCGGTCGACGAGAGGCTGGCAGGCCACCGCGGCCACGTCGAGGGCGATCGGCCGGACGCGGCCCAGATCGGGAAGAACGCATGAGGTGGCGTTCTCGATAGGCCACCCGGGGATGGTGAAGGTCGACGTCGACGTGCCCGGAGCGTAGTCGAAGAGACTGGAGGCGCTGGTGATCCGCCAGGAGTTCGAGAAGCTCACGTTGAGGTCCGTATAGCGATCCCACAGGGCCGCCGGCTTGGCACCCAGGTAGGTGCCGTCGGACAGGGCCGGCAGCCACTGGCCGGACTCGATGAGCCCGGCGAGTCCCTCGGTCGCCGGCGTGTTGAGCACGCTGATGTTGAGATACGCGATGTCGTGCGCGTGCCACCAGCCCGGGGTGACGAGCAGAGTAGAACCGTTGGGGAAGTCCACCTCGATGCCGCCTCCGCTCGCGGCCCTCGAGACCCGGCCGCCGACCCCGAGGGCAACGCTGCCGAGAACGTCGAGGTCCTTGAGAACCCCATCGACCCGCAGGCGCATGCGGGTCTCCTGCTCGGTCACCGGGCCGTCCGGCTGAAAGCTGATGCGATGAGCGCCCACGCGGGCCGCCAGGGCGGTGTTGACGGCCACGCAGCTGCTCAGGCCCGTGTAGGCGTTGCCCAGGGGGTTGGCGGTGGTGACCGGGGTTTGCCGGGTTTGGATCTCGTATTGGGTGCCGTCCCGAAGCAGCGTGTACTCGCCGGCACCGTGAAAGTCGTAACGCGTGCCGTCGACCGTCTTGATGTGCGGGTCTCCGTTGTTGCTGGCGTCGTAAACGGCGCGATCGTTGGTGAGCATCACATCGTCGACCACGATTCGGCCCTCCGCCGAGCCGTGGGTCGGGCCGACGTCGAGACGCAGCGCCACGATGTCGGTCAGGTCGAGGCCGGAACCGTTGTTGAGGAAATCGGTCAGTCGAATGCGGATGGTCTCCATCTCGTTGTGCCAGCCGCCGGAGCGCTGGTAGGGCTGCTCGAAGCCGCCGCCAAAAGCGCCGATGCTGATCGAGCTGGAGGCGGGCACCGCCTGCCCGTCACGGAGGGTCACGGAGAAGGTGAGATCGCCCAAGACCGCCAGCGTGTTCGGGTGCTGGGTGCCCTGCGCTCCTCGCAGGGAGAGGTAGAGGTTGTCGGTGAAGTCGCGTTCGCCGGCCGGGATCGTCCATTCATAGAAGAGATCGCTGCCCGCCCAGTCGAAGACCACGCCGCGCTCGTCGTCGGTCCGGATCGTGCTGCCGTTGGTGCTGCCGGCCTGGGTCGCCCCGTTGAAGGGATCCGTCGAGATCCAGGAGAAGTTGGAGTTGGAGTCGTTGAGCAGCCCCTCGGTCAAGTTGGTGACCGTGAAGGTCACCGGCGAACCGATGCTGCTCGTGCCGTTGCCCAGCCCGGACTGATAGTCGTCGATGACGACGGTCTTCTGCGGATTGGCGGCGGTGTTCGGAGTGGCGTCGAGGTATTCGTTGCTCACCTGGATGCACGGGTCTCCGGTGGGGACACCCATGGGCCGGAAGCTCTCATATTGCCGGGTGAGGAAATCGATCGACGGGATGTTGTCGTCGACGTAGCGCTTGACTAGCGGCAGCAGATAGCCGAGCTGCACCAGGTGGGTGTTGGCCTCGCCGATAGAGCACGGGCCCGCAAACCAAGGGAAGCCTCCGCCGTTGTGAAACCAGGCGTGACCGGTACCCTGCACGGTCGTCGACTGCCGGTTTCCCGTGGCGCGGCCGTGGAGCTGGTAGGTGCGGCAAATATGGGTCCCGCCGCACATCGCGGCCCCGTTCACGTCGGAGTCCCCGGACGCGGTCCACAAATGGTAGTTGGCGTTGTGCGGGTTGGCCGTGTCGGTCCCGTGAAAGTCGGTGGGCAGCATGCTGCTGATCAGCCGGATGTCGGCCATGGTGTAGTGGGTCGGCGTGTAGGTGGCGTCAAAGAGGCGGTCGTAGCCGATCGCCACGCCTTCCGCACCGCGGCTGTGACCTATCCAAACGATCCGGTCGAAGTCCACGCTGCCCGTCAGCGCGCCCGCCCCCGCGATGGAGCCCAGCATGATCGCGTCGATCAGGGCGTCCGTGTGGGCCAGGGTGGTGGTCGAAGCGTTGATGGGTCCGGGCCCCGTGTCGTTGCGATGGCTCATCACCACATAGCCGTAGGAGGCCAGGTGATTGCCGATGTGGTCGTAGTTCTCGTACCAGTGGCCGTTGCCGTGGCTCACGATCACCAGGGGGAGATTCTGGCCCGTCGCGGCCACGACCCCGGCAACGTTGGTGGGGAAGAAGAGGTTTTGCGGCTCGAACCCGGCGGGTATGCCGAAGCCGGATGCGATGCTGTAAGTCAGCTCCGTGACGGCCTCCGGGCCGAGCGCGGTGGTGTCATGAACCCTGTAGAAGCCCGATTCATTGTTGCGCCCGTCGATGTAGTCGGCGCCGTTGAGCAAGCCGTCTTGGTTGCAGTCGAGAACGACGTCGTAGCCCACGCCGAGGCCGAGACCCGCATTGGCGCTCAGCTGGTTGGCCGCGACGACCTGAACGGTGTTGCTTTGGATGGTTCCGGCGCTGAAGGTCTCCGTCTGCATGCCGCCGGGCGTGACGTCCGTCAGCGTATTGCTGGCGTTCCACTGCAGGGTGGACTTGGCGTCGACGACGTAGACGTCGCAGGTTTGGCCCGCGATGGCGGGGAAGCGAGACGGGTCGATGGCGACTTCGACCGGGCTGTCGGCGTTGATCGCCTTCACGTATTCGAAGTGGGGGTAGTCGAGAAGGGAGTGACCGGCGAGATCGGTTCGGGTCACCTGCGCAGCGGCGGACTGCGCGATCAGCAGGGCGCTCAATCCGAAGAGGATCAGGCCGCGCCTGGCGGTTTGATGGTTCTTTTTATGCATGATGGCCTCGGTGAAATTTTTGCGGGGTCTCGAAGGGTCGCGCGTGGGAATCGCGGGCTGCCTCAGCGGTTGTTGACGGGCAAGCGCCAGGCATCCGCGAGGCTCCTTTCCTGCGGCGAGTAGCGGATGACGAGATCCGCGGCCTCGCTGCGGAGCAGGCTGGTGAGATCCGCCGTGATCACAGCTTCCTGGGCGCGGCTTTCGAAGGCGGATGACAGGGTGGGCGCGACGCCCGCGAGCTCAGCCCTGGCCCGCTCCTGCCGGATGGTCGCCAGATCGACCTTCTCCGGCAGGGCGGGTGCGCCGAACCACACGGGCACCTTTGAGAGGTCGAGATTCTCGGGAATGATCCCCACGACGAATCCCGACTCGTTTCCGCGGTTGAGTCTCTGCACGGTGTGGTCGCCCGCGTAGAGCACGGGCTCCAGCGCGTCGCGCGGCGTCACGAGCGCAGGGTCGACCCTGAGCACCACCAGCAGGCCCGAGCGGACCTGCAGCTTTTCCAGTCGCCAGCCCGATTCGTAGGGCGCCTGCAGCTCGAAGGGCTGCGAGTAAACGACTTCGAGAACCGATTTCGGCTCGAAGTCCTGGGCGGCGGCCTGCGCCGCGAGGCAGACGCCCAGAAAGAAAAGACCGCCTAAAAGCATGCGCGAAGCGATCCTTCCCGGGTTCGAAGGACCGCGCGGGTGGGAGTTTTCCGGTTGGCTCATAGCCTTGGCTCCATGTGTGAGATTAATAAAATAGTTAATCTGAATACTTATTGCTTAAAATCAATGCTAAATGCATATATAGCTTATGAGCTATAAGTTGGCCTGTCAACAGCTCACCGTGCACGGCGCCGGCGCCGCGCGGGATGCAAAAACAAGGGCGGCTCCCCTTCCAGGAGCCGCCCGCTTTTCTCGAGGCCCAGGCGTCGCCGCGCGCTACCGGAGGGCCGGCAGGCCGGGGGGAGTGGCGCTCGAAAGCTCGGCCTCGGCCGAGCCTTCCTGGCTCGCATCGAGCCGGTGCGGGCGATCGATCTCTTGGCCCAGGCCGCTCTGCCGGTTGGGCAGGAGCATGCGCTCACCCCGCGGGGTGGCCACCGAGGAAACGACCCCTCGTCGCCGCAGGGGGCCCAGCAGGCGGGTGACGGTGGCGCGGGTGGCGCCGATGGCCGCGGCCAGCTGTGCGTGGGTGATCCGCAGATCGATCAGGGTGCCCTCCGCGCTGGGCTGGCCGAACTGCTCTGCCAAGAGCTCGAGCACGCCGATCAGCCGCTGCTCCATGCTCGGCCGCGACTGCATGGCCGACCAGGCCTCGAGCAGCCGGCTGCGATCGAGCAGGCCGTCGAACACCGGGTCGGGCTCCGGGAGGGGGTGGATCTCGAGGGCGACTTCGGTCTGCGCCTTGAGGGCGAGGCGGCACGAATCCTCAGGGTGCCCGGGGAGCAGATGCCCGGGTCCCCACAGGCCGATCAGCCCCTCGGTGCCGTCGTGATGCCAGGCGATTTGGGCCACGACCCCCGAGATCACCCGCAGCAGCTCGCCCGGGTGGAGGGGGATGCCGGCGCCCACCGGGTGGTGGCGGAGCCGCGGCTTGGCCTGGGGCGCTCCCTCGCTCGGTGAGGCCTCGGAGCCGCCGACGGAGGCGAGGGCGCCCAGGACCGAGCGCACTACCACCGCGTCGGGCGAGTCCGCCGGCAGCGCGGCGCGGGCGCCCAGCTCGTAGGCCCGCACCATGAGCTCCGATTCGCCGGGCCGCGCGAGGGGCACGCACAGCGCGAGCCAGGGTAAGGGTCTGGTCCAGGCCTCGGTCGCGTCGAGGTCCTGCAGGCTCGTCGCCTCCATCAAAACCAGGGCCGGCACGGGGCCGTCGCCCGATCCCAGGCCGGCGAGAGCCGCCGACTCGGAAAAGAAAGTCAGCGGTACGCCGCCCTCGCGCAGCTGACCGGCGAGCTTCCAGAGTCGCTCGCTGCCGCCGAAAATGACCAGCGTTTCAGGCGTCATGGGTTCGGTACCTTCCGCTTCGTCGGAGATGGCAGCCGTCGCGCTCGCGAGAGATCCGCGCGCATCGGGTTTTTACGCATCGCGCAGCGCTTCCGTCGGGTGGATTTTGGTGGCGCGCCACGAGGGGGCGAGAGAGGCGAGGCAGCCGGCCGCCAGCAGGCAGCCCGCGGCGATGAGAAAGGTCAGCGCGTCGCGAGCGTCGATGCCGAAGAGCGTCGCCGAGAGGAGGGGCGTTAAGGCGAGCGCCGCCGCAACGCCCAGCGCGACGCCGAGCGAGATCAGGCGGGCGCCGCGCCACAGAATCAGCCCCGCCAGGGAGTAGGAGGGCGCGCCCAGGGCGGCGCGCAGCCCGATTTCCTGGCGCTTTTGCGCCAGGTCATGGGCCATGAGGCCGTAGACCCCCAGACCGGCGAGCAGCAGGGCGACGGCGGCGAAAAGCGGCCCTAGGCGGCCGAGCAGGCGGGCCTGCCACAGGGATTCGTCGAGAATCGAGGGCAGCGAGCGGAAGCGCACGACGCCGGCCTCGGGCGCGGCCTCCTGCAGGGCCCGGCGCAGGGCGGGCTGCAGGCTGGCCATCGAGTCGTTGAGGCGCAGGGCCAGGCGCTGACGCCAGGCCTTGTATTGGGTGATCGGGTAGTAGAGCTCGGCGCCGAAGCCCGCTTCCCGCGGGTCGTAGCGCACGTCTTCCACCACGCCGATCACCCGCGCCCACGCGTCGTTCGAGATCCGCGCCTCCTTGCCGATGGCCGGCTGGCCGGGGAAAAGCTGCTCGGCGGCGCGGCGGCTCAGGATCATCACCAGGCCGTCTTCCCGAAGGTCGGACCAGCGAAAGTCTCGACCCTCCCGGAACGGGATGCCCATCGCCTCAAAATAGCCCGGGGTGACGTCGATGGTCAGAATCGGCGCCTGGTGCTCGAGGGCCTCCTCGTCCTGCCCGCCGCGGGCGTAGAGGGTCACGGCGCGGCGGGCCCTATCGAGGTAGGGAAGGCGCGTGGTGCCGCCCACCGCCTCGACGCCGGGCACCTCCAGCAGGCGGGTTTGCACCCTGCGGTAGAGTGCGGCGAGGCTGTCGGTCTGCTCGAGATAGCTGCCCTGGTACTGGGGCGAGAGCTCCACCGACACTATATTTTCGGTCTCAAAGCCCGGGTCGAGGGTCGTGAGAGTGCTGAACGAGCGGGCCAGGAGGCCCGCGGCGACCAGCAGGACGACCGCGATCGCCACCTCGGCGATCACCAGCAGCGAGCGCAGCCTGCGGCCGCCGGCGGTGCTCTTGGAGCGGCCGGCGAGCAGCGAGCGCAGATCGAGACGCCAGCCGACCACCATCGGCACGAGGCCGGCCACCAGGGCGATCAGAATGCCGCCGGCGATCGCGAAGCCCACCTCGACGGCGCCCAGGCGCACGTCGAGCCATACCGGCAGCGAGGTCTGCACCAGGCCGGGCAGCAGCGCCAGCAGGCCGCGGGCGAGGAGCAGGCCGAGCAGCGCTCCCGGCACGGCGAGCAGAAGCGTCTCGAGAAGCAGCTGCAGGCCGAGGCGCGAGCCGCGGGCGCCGAGCGCCAGCTGCAGCGAAAAGCTGGCGGTGCGCGCCGCCCCGCGGGCCAGCTGCAGGCCGGCGAGGTTGACCGCCGCCAGAATCAAGAAGGCCCAGGTGAGGGCGAAGAGCGAGCGCAGGTGGGGCGTCAGCGAGGAGGTCGTGAAGGAGCGGTAGGGCTCGAGACTCGGCCGCCAGTCGGCGTTGGTGTCCGGGAACCGCTCGGCCAGGGAGAGTCCGAGGCCGTCGAGCTCCGCCTGCGCCTGGGCCTGGCTGCTGCCCGGCGCCAGCAGCGCCAGGCCCTGGGCCCAGCGCAGGGCTCGCTGGTCGGAGCGCTCGTC
>JBCCLG010000208.1:0-7922 GCA_039027015.1 Acidobacteriota bacterium
AGTCGTTTCTCGGCACCGCTCAGGCCCAGGAGTTCCTCGACTTCTGCGCCGCCTGGCCGGCGCCAAAGCGCGAGAGGCTAGCCGACTTCACCCCCGTCAAGACCGCCGTGCCGGTTCTGCTGCTCTCGGGCGCCCTCGACCCCGTGACCCCGCCCTCCTCGGCCGAGCAGGCGGCCGCAGGCTTCGCCCGGAGCCGCCATCTGGTGGTGGAGTCGGGCGGCCACATCGTCGGCGGCCTGGGCTGCCTGCCCGAGCGGATCGCGAGCTTCATCGAGACCCGCGATCCGGAATCGCTCGACGCGTCCTGCCTCGAGGGGATTTCGCTTCCCGCCTTTTTCACCAGCGAGATGGGGCCCTAAACCATGATTCGAATGATCGATGTTCATAAGCGATTCGGCGAGGTAGAGGCGCTCCGGGGTCTGGACCTCGAGGCGCGAGACGGCGAGATCACGGGGCTCTTGGGCCCGAACGGCGCCGGCAAGACCACCGCCCTGCGCTGCATTTACGGCCTCACCCAGCCCACTTCGGGGGAGGTTGAGGTCGACGACCACCGGGTGAGCGGCGACGTTCTGGCGGTGCGTTCGGCGCTCGGCGTTTTCACCGATAAATTCGGCCTCTATGACCGCCTGAGCGCCCGCGAGCAGCTGGCGTATTTCGCCGAGCTCAACGGGCTCGACGGCGCGGCGCAGAACGAGGCCATCGCGGCGATGGTCGACCTGCTCGGCCTCGAAGACCTGATCGATCGGCGCACGGAGGGCTTCTCCCAGGGGCAGCGAATGAAGGTGGGGTTGGCCCGAGCCCTGGTGCACCGGCCGCGCAATCTTGTGCTCGACGAGCCCACCCGCGGACTCGACGTCAGCAGCACCCGCGCGCTGCGCGATCTGCTGCGCCAGCTGAGGGCCGAGGGGCGCTGCATCGTCTTCTCGAGCCACGTGATGCAGGAGGTCGCGCAGCTGTGCGACCGCGTGATCTTGATTCGCGACGGCGCGCGGTGCGCCGCGGGCTCTCCCCGCGAGCTGTGCGACGCCGCGGGCAAGGAGTCCTTCGAGGAAGCCTTTCTGCACTGGATCGGAACCGAGGAAGGGGTGGCGGCATGAGGTCGTGGGGGCGCACGTTTCAAGCGGTGGTCAAGAAAGAATGGCGGGAGAGCATCCGCGACCGGCGCTCGATGACAGCAGGAGCTCTCTTCGCGGTTTCGGGGCCCGTGCTGGTGGCGCTGATGATCGCCAACACGGTGCAGACCGAGAGGAGCGACGAGCCGATTCGAGCCCGCACGCACGGACTCGAGCACGCGCCGGATCTGGCCGAATTCCTGGAGCAGGAGGGAGTGTTGAGCGTGGCCTCCGGCGGCGAGCTTCAGGAGCCGGCGGTGGCTCTGCGTATTCCGGCGGACTACAGGGAGCGCTTCGCCGCCGGCAGCAGCGTGCGCGTGCAGGTGGAGGCGGATCGCTCGAAGCCGGCGGCGCGCCTCGAGGCCGAGCGTCTCGAGCGGCTGGTGCGCGGCTACTCGGCCTCCCTGGGGCAGCTGCGCCTCTCCCTGCGCGGGGTCGCGCCGAGCGTCGCCGCGCCGGTGCGGGTGGAGTCTCGGGACCTGGCGACCCGCGAGGCTCGCTCCAGCCAGACGCTGAGCGTTTTGACGATCTACTTTCTGATGGCCGCCTTCGTCGGATCGACAGCCGTCGCCATCGACGCCGCGGCGGGGGAGCGGGAGAGAAATAGCCTGGAGGTGCTGATGGCGCAGCCGGTTTCGGGTCTGGCGGTCTTCGCCGGCAAGACGGCCGTGGCGGCGGCCTTCGGCGCGCTGGGCGTCGCCCTGACCCTGGCGGTCGCGCAGCTCGCCTTTCAGCACGTTCCCCTGGCCGAGATCGGGCTCACCTGGACCCTCGATTGGCTAGGCGCCGGACAGATGCTGCTGATGCTGCTGCCGCTGGTGATCCTGGTGGCGGCCTCTCAGGTGGCCCTGGCGCTGGTCGCCAAGACCTTCAAGGAGGCGAGCGCGTCGCTGAACCTCTTTCTTTTTCTGCCGGTGGTTGTGGCGCTGGTGGTGCAGATGAAAGAGCTAGAGGCGCCCTGGATGTACGCTGTGCCTCTTTTGGGCCATCAGCAGATCCTGACCGGCTCCTTTCGCGCCGAGTTGCCGGATTTTCTGCAGCTCGCGGCGGTGAGCGCGATCTCCCTCGCCCTCGCCGCGCTGCTGATCTGGGTCGGTGGGCGGATGCTCGGCCGCGAGCGTATCGTCTTCGGGCAGACGGATTGACCGACGCTCTTCGGCAAGGCGCGAGTCGGTCGGCAGATCCCGCCGCCCTCCTCGCGCCGCCGGATGCCGCCGCCGCCACCACCGCCCCCAGCGCGATGTTCGATCAGCACAGCTCCCAAAAAGCCCAATGCGAGGTTTTCCTGCGGCAAAATCTCGGCCTTCTCTACCGCGTGGCGGCGAGCTACGAGGCTGATTTAGGGCGCCGGGAAGATCTGCTCCAGGACATTTGCCTCGCGATCTGGCAGGCTACGCCTCGCTTCGAGGCGCGAAGCAGCTTCAAGACCTTCGCGCTGCGCGTGGCCCATAACCGCGGCATCAGCCATGGCGTGCGTGCGGCGCGCTCGCCGCGCTGGGTAGACCTGGCGGAGGACGCGCCGTCCCAGGCTCTCGATCCCGCGGCGGCGACGGAGCGCGCTCTGCTGCAGGAGTCGCTGATGGCGGCGGTTCGGCAGCTGCGGGTGGAGCAGCGCCAGATCGTGGTTCTGGCCCTCGAGGGCCTCAGCTACCAGGAGATTTCCGACGTGCTCGATCTCAGCGTTTCGAATGTCGGCGTGCGCCTCAACCGGGCCAAGGCGCGCCTGCGGGAGGTGCTGAATGAGCGAGTCTGAAGAGCGCGGCCAGGCCGCCGGCACCGCGCCGAGCGAGGCGTCGTGGGAGCAAATGCAGCGCGCCTGGCAGCGGCCGCCCGAGGTGGATCTGCCGGATCTCCAGGCGCTCACCCGGCGCAGCTCGCTGCGCATTTGGCTGCTCACCGCGCTCGACGGCTTTTTCACCCTCGGGCTCGTGGCGTGGATGGCCGCGGTCCTGGCCGACGACGCGAGCCTGGAGAACCGTATCTTCGTGGCGGTCGTTTCCGCCGTGATCGCGATCAGCTGGATCTGGGTGCTGAGGGTCCGGCGCGGCACCTGGCGACTCGACACCGCCGCTCCGCGGGCCATGCTCGATCTCTCGATCCGCCGCTGCCGGGCCTCGGTGCGCATGGCGACGACCAATCAAACGGTGATCGTCGGAGCCGTCGCGCTCAGCCTCGCGCTGCGCGCCGTGGGGTACCGCACGCCGAGCCTCGGGTTTGAGGGCGGTTTGGCGCTGAGCGTGGCGGTCTGGGTCTTCGCGGTCGCCTTCTTCTTCGCCTCGGGCCGGTACCGGAAACGCAAGACTCGAGAGCTGGAGGGGCTGCTGGCGGTCCGCGATCAGATGTCTTGACCGCTGGGGATATGATCGCTCTCATGAGCACCGAGCCCGACTCCCCAGCCCTCGAGCCACAAGACCCGGCCTCCGATTCTGAAAATTCGGCTCCTCCAGCGACCGCGAAGAAGCCCCGCGTCTACTTGATCGACGGCTACTCGAATATCTTCCGCGCTTTCTACGCCATCCGCGATCTTTCGAGCTCCCGCGGCGAGCCGACCAACGCGGTTTTCGGCTTTTTGCAGATTCTGCGCAAGCTGCTGCGCGATGAGCAGCCCGAGTATCTCGGCATCGCCATGGACGTCTCGTCTCGAACGATCCGCAAGGAGAAATACGAGGACTACAAGGCGAATCGGCGGCCCATGCCCGACGAGCTGCGCTCGCAGATCCCGTGGATTCGGAAGGTCGCCGAGGCGTACGGCATCCCGCTGCTCGAGATGGAGAAATACGAGGCTGACGATGTGCTTGGCACCCTCGCCGCCAGAGGCTCGGCCGAGGGCTACGAGGTTTATCTGGTTTCGCCGGATAAAGATCTAATGCAGCTGGTCGGCGACGGCGTCTTTCTTCAGCACACCGGGCGAGACAAGCTCTACGACGCCGCGGCGGTGGAGGAGGATTTTGGCGTCGCCCCGGATCGGGTCATCGACGTTCTGGCGCTCCAGGGAGACGCCTCGGACAACGTGCCGGGCGTGCCGGGCATCGGCGAGAAGGGGGCTCGCAAACTGATCGCCGAGCACGGTTCGCTCGAGGATCTCCTGGACAACGCCTCGCAGGTGAAGCGCAAGCCCTACCGGGAGGGTCTTATGAACCATCGCGACCAGGCTCTGCTCTCCAAGGAGCTGGTGACGATCCACCGCGATCTACCGATCGAGTTCGATCCCGAGAGCCTGCGCCAAAGCGAACCCGACTGGCCGGCGCTGCTCGATCTGTGCTGGCGCCTCGACTTCCAGGGCGTGGCCCGCGACATCGAGGCCCACCACGGCGCCGCGGCTCGGCCGCTGCAGCCCGCAGGCGAGCTGACGAGCGCCGACGAGGTGGCCGAGCGGCTGGCCGGGGCCGGCGAACGGGTGACGGCGGCGGTGATCTCCGAGCCCAGCGGCGCTGTTCTCGGCCTGGCGGTGGGCCTGCCGGCCGAGGAGGATGCGCTCGAGGGTCTGTGGATCGACTTTCGTCGCGAGGGTTTGCGCGAGGCGTCTCTCGAGTGGCTGCGGACGTTTGTCGCCGCCGACGGAGCGACGCTCGCCGGGCACGATCTCAAAGAGGTGCTGCGCCTTCTCGGGCCGCGCGCCGAGATTCGCTGCCGCCTGCTCGACACGATGCTGCTCTCCTACATCGTGCGCTCGGCGCTGCGCGCTCACGACTTGGGCACCGTGGTCATGGATCGCCTCCACCGCTCGCTGACCAGTCCCAAGGACGCCGGCCTGAGCAAAGACGAGCTGCCGATGCTCGGCGCGGATGCCCTGCGCGCCTTTGTAGCCGAGCGGGTGATGCTGCCTCATTCGATGGCGGAGGGCCTTGAGCAGGAGATGGACTCGCAGGATCTGCGCCCGGTCTACGAGACGATCGAGGAGCCGCTGGTGCCGGTTCTGGCGACCATCGAGGAGACCGGCGTTTTGGTCGATCGCGAGTTCCTGGCGCAGATGTCCGGCGAGCTGGCCGGCGAGATCGAGGCCACGGAGGCCGATATCTACGAGCGGGCGGGGGAGACCTTCAACATTCAGTCGCCCAAGCAGCTGGGCGAGATTCTTTTTGTGAAGCTCGACTATCCGGTCCTGCGCAAGACCCGCAAGACGCGCAGCTATTCGACCGATGCCGAGACCCTCGAGGAGCTGGCGGCCCGCGGCTACGACCTGCCCGAACGCATCATCCACTACCGGGAGCTGACCAAGCTCAAGTCCACCTACGTCGACGCGCTGCCGACCATGGTGGCCGAGGATGGACGCATCCACACCCGCTTCAACCAGGCCGTGGCGGCCACCGGTCGTCTTTCGTCGGCGCAGCCCAATCTGCAGAATATTCCTATCCGCACCGAGCTGGGTCAGCGCATTCGCAAGGCGTTTCGGGCCGCTCCCGGACATCGGCTGGTGGTGGCGGACTACTCCCAGGTAGAGCTGCGGGTGCTGGCCCACGTGGCCGAGGAGAGCGTGATGATCGACGCCTTCTCCCGCGGCGAGGATATTCACGCGGCCACGGCCGCGGCGGTCTTTGGCGGCTCGCCGCTGCTGATCAATCCGGATCAGCGGCGCATGGCCAAGGTGATCAATTTCGGCATCGTTTACGGCATGACCGCCTTCGGACTCGGGCGCCAGCTGGGGCTCGACCGCAAGGACGCGCAGAAGTTCATCGACACGTACATGGATCGATACCCGGGCGTGCGTCGCTATACCGAGGAGACCCTCGACGAGGCGTTCGAGAACGGCTGCGTGCGCACGCTCTACGGCCGGGTGCGGCAGCTTCCGGACATCCGGAGCCGCAACTGGAACCTGCGCGAGAACGCCAAGCGCATGGCGATCAACGCGCCGATTCAGGGTACGGCGGCGGATCTGCTCAAGCTCGCCATGATCGCCGTAGAGGAGCGTCTCGAGCGCGAGAAGCCCGAGGCGAAGCTCTTGCTCACGGTGCACGACGAGCTGGTGATCGAAGCGCCCGAGGCGGAGGCTGAGGAGGTGGCGGAAATTCTGCGCGACGAGATGATGGGGGTCGCCGAACTCAAGGTGCCGCTGGTGGTCGACGCCGGGATCGGCGAGTCTTGGTACGACGCCAAGGATTGAGCGTTCCCCGGCCGGCGCCGCGGAACGCCGGGCGAACGATTACTCCTCCGGATAGACGAAGCGCACGGGTTTTTCGACGGCGTCGTGGAGGGAGCGGTGCACGGGGCAGGTCAGGGCTCCTCGCTCGAGCTTTTTCTTCTGGTCGTCGGTGAGCCCCGCGGGCATGTTGAGGGTGACGGGAACCGCGCCGATTCTTCGCGGGCTCGAAGTCATCTCTTTGCTCAGGGTGAACGTGCAGCCTTCGAGGTCGATGCCCTCGCGGCGGGCCACGATGCCCATGATGGTCATCATGCAGGCGCCCAGGGCCGCGGCGGTGAGGTCGGTGGGGGAGAAGGAGCTGCCGTCTCCCTCATTGTCCACCGGGGCCGCGGTCTTGAGGATCGTGCCGGAAGGGCCGTGCTCGATTTCGACGTTCAGGTTGCCGGTGTATCGACCTTTGATTTCTACTGCCACGAGGGTCTCCTGGGTGCTGAAGCTCTTGTTTGAGGGGGTTTTAGGGGAATATGCCTTGGTTTTGCCACAATCTGGGCCTATATTTCCATGGCTATTCGCCAAAGCTGCCGCGGGTTCACGATCTCATCGACGGGATGGAGCCGATTTGGATCGTGAATCTTGATCGACGAGGAGAAGTTTATGGTCGTGTGTCGTCCTCGAGCCGAGAGTGTTGTGGATTCTTCGGGTGTTTCTGATTCGAGTTCTCACGGAGTAGAGCGCAGGTCTTCTTCGCGGGGTGGACCTGTCTTCATGCCTCGTCGGAGGCATTCGGCGCTTGCGGAGGCCCTTCTTGCGGATCTTCGGCGTCAGGAGTCGGAGGCCAGGAGCGCTGAGGAGCCGGTCTTGGTGGGTTAGAACCGGCGTGGCCCATCGGGTCTCTTGAGGACTGGGCGGCGTTTCTCGATTCGCGGGTGCTTGACGGGCGGGCGCTTCGATGCGCGGGCGCTGCCTGTTTCGCCGCCCTACGCTGCGTCGCCCGGTATCTCCTCTCGGCCCCCTCAGAACTCGCGCGGTCACCCGACTTGATGCCGGTGTCCCCCAAGGTGGTGGACCCGTTCCCACGCTGGGTCCGTTGATTGCTAGCGACCGTTCCGCGCTGTCTTCCGCTCAGCGCCGAAGTCCGTCTCCAGAGATGAGGTTCTTCCGCTCAGACAAGCTTCGGGGGCCGAGAGGAGACACCCGGCTCCTGATCGCTCCGGGCTCCGGTCGCTGCAGCTGAACCTCCTCCTCCGTCTTCTTTTTCTTGGCCGTTCCTCGCGGGTCTTCAGGTTCAGTCTTCGGAGCGCCAGGCCGTCCTGTCGTTGGAATGCCAAAGCCCGGCCGGAGCGTTCAAGAAGCCCGGGGGAATCAGCAGAGTTGTCGAGCCCGAGGATCCCATGCAACCCCGGATGCCGCAGTGAAGGTGCTGGTCATCAGGATCCCCGGAGGCACCCATTCGATCCTGCGCCAGCCCACGAAGCGCGACAAATCCTGGTCTTAGCCGTTGGGATGGCAGAGCCCCACCGGAGCGTTCAAGAAGCCCGGGGGAGCGAGTACGGATCCGAATCTGTCTGAGCCGTAGGTCCCATCTCTGGAGTCGCGCGGGGAATTCTGGTGGGCCGAGAGATCCTGACGAGTCCGCGGAGTCTCATCGCGGAGAAGAACCCGCCTCCTTGGCGGTCCGGATCGTCTCGTCGGTAGTCCCCGCGAGTTTGAGGATCCGCACGCAGCCCCCC
>JBCCLG010000209.1:0-7913 GCA_039027015.1 Acidobacteriota bacterium
CGCAGGGCGGCGTGCACGAAGGCGCCGTAGGAGACGATCAGCAGATCGTCGCCGGCCCGCCGCAGGGCCGCCCTGCCGAGATCGAGAGGCTCGGGGGCCTCCTCGGGCAGATCCTGCTTGAGGCTCGGGTCGCGGTAAAGCCCGATGTGCTCATAGAAGAGCACCGGGTCAGGGTCCGCCACCGCCGCGGCAAAGAGAGCGCGGGCGTCCTGGGGGGTGGACGGCGCCACGATCTTGAGGCCCGGCACGCGGTAGAACCAGGGCTCTGTGTTCTGGCTGTGGTAAGAGGACCCGCCGAGCGCAGGCCGCCCCACGGCATGCGCACCACCATCGGCACTTCGCCACCCCAGCGATAGCGCATCTTGGCCGCGTTGTTGACCAGCTGGTTGAAGCCGGTGGCCACGAAATCGTTGAACTGAATCTCGGCGATCGGCCGCAGGCCTCCGAGAGCCGCGCCGGTGGCCACTCCGAGGGTCGCGCCCTCGGCAAGCGGCGAGTTGACCAGGCGGTCGCCGAACTCCTCGACCAGTGGCCGCAGCAGCAGGAAGGCGTTGCCGTAGCTGCCGCCCACGTCCTCACCGTAGACGAAGACCCGCGGGTCGGCGCGCAGGGCGTCGCCCACCGCCAGCTGCACGGCGTCCAGGAACGTGCGCCCCCCGGCGCCGCCCAGGGGCAGGCCGGCCTCCACCTCGGGCAGCCGGGCGTCGATCTCGCGGCGCGGGTCGAGCACTTCCCGCCGGATGGCCGCCGGCCCCGACGCGTAAACCCGCTCGCCCACCGTCTCTGGATCCGGCCAGTCGGCGGCGATCACCGCCCGGGCCTGCTCCGCCACCATCTCCTCGGCCTCCTGGCGCCAGGCGTCGGCGTCGTTGGGTCCGATGACCCCTTCGGCCTCGAGGCGCTCGGCGTATCGCCGCAGGGGGTCGCGGGTCGACCAATACTCCCAGGCCTCGGCGTCGGCGTAGCCGCTCTCGTGCAGCTCGGGGTAGTCCCAGGACGGAGCCGGCTCTTTGCCCAGATAGAGCATGTCGTCGTGGTGGGCATGCCCGCACATGCGCATGGCCACCAGCTCGATCAGGGTCGGACCCTCGCCGTCGCGCGCCCGCTCGGCGGCCCACGCGAAGGCGGCGGCGATCATCTCGGGATCGGTGCCGTCGAGGGTGACGGCGGGTATGCCGTAGCCCGCCGCCTTATCGGCGAAGGTCCTGGCCGACGTTTGATCCGCCAACGGGGTCGAGAGGGCGGTCTGATTATTCTGCACGCAAAAGATGGCCGGCAGCTTGCGGGCCGCGCACGCGTTGATCGCCTCATGCCACTCGCCGAGGGATGACCCGCCCTCGCCGATGAAGCTCACCGCAACCCGCCCCTCGCCCTCCTCGGCCATGGCGTAGGCCAGGCCGGCGACGTTGAGGGAAGAGATCGCCAGGGGCGCGGCGGGGGGCAGCACGCCGCGCGAAAAATCGCCGACGTGCAGGTCGCGGCCGTCCATGGGCGGCCCGGCCTTGGCCATCTGCGCCGAGAGGATCTGGCGCACCATCTCCGGCTGCGGCGACATGGCGAGGGCCACTCCGGTGTCGCGGATCAGGGGAGCGACCACGTCGCCCCGCCAGCCGCCGTCTTCACCGTCGGCCTCAAAGGACTCGCCGCGGCGCAGCCGGAGAGCCGCGGCGTAGATCGCCTCCTGGCCGAGGGACCGGAAACCCTTGCCTTGGAAGGGCTTGCCCTCGAAGCGCACTTCGCCGCCGCCGCTAAAAAACTGCTTGAGGCGGTTGTCCACCGCGCGGGTCAGAATCAGGCCCGCCAGGATTTCACACCGCTCCTCGGGGGTCAGCGAGCACAGGATGGCCTCCCGCCTCAAAAAGCCGTCGACGTCGAGCAGCAGGGCTTCCGAGGCCTCGGCGAGACGCTCTATGGGCGAAACGCGGGGCCTCGGATCGAGAAAGCCCTCGACGTCCAGGGTCTCCAGCCGCTCCACCAGGGTCTCGCGGATCAGCGACCGCAGGGCCTCGATCATCAGCTCCCGCTCCGCGGCCTCGAGGCTCAGGCGCGCGATGGCGGCGTCCGCGGCCTCGGACACCAGCATGCAGGCAAAGGGATGGTGCTCGAGCACGAAGGCGCGCAGCCGAGCCCGCAGGCCGCGCAGACTTCTGGGCGGATCCGCGGGCGCCGGCCAGTCGCTCAACGCAGCGCCCTCCGCTTGAAGTCCTGCGGCGGATGAAAGCTTCGGTTGTCGAGATCGGCCCGCTCGATCACCTCTTCGATGCGCGTCTCAAAGGTCGGCTCACCGCCCTCCAGCTCGATCGTGTGCACCGGCAGGCCGCCGAGGCGCTGGAAATCATCAAACGGGTTGGTGCCGCCGAGATCGAAGATTTGAGCGCCACCGAGGGCGTTCGAGCGAATCTCCTTGAAGGCGTCGCTCAGGTTCGTGGTGAAGGCGTCGAAGCCCAGGAGAGACTTCTTGAGCTGCTCTCCCTCCTCGACCTGATCCCAGCTGGCAACCCAAATCTGCCGGGTCACCGTCTCGCCCTCCCGAACCTCGAAAAGGCGGCAGTCAAAGCCGCTCTTCTCGGCCGTTTTGCCGGTATCGACGAGCTTGGACTCCGCCGGCTCGGGAGGCCTCAGGGAGTCGCGCATTTTCTGGCGCTGCTCGGGCGCCAGCTCGGCCATCTGACGGTCGAGCTGCAGCATGGTGAACTCCAGCTGGGCCTTGAGGTCCTCGATCGCCTGATCGTCCATCAAGGTAAAGGACTTTGACGGATAGTCGACCACCAGGAAGTCGCCGAGCTCGCCTCGAAAAATCGTGGAGTTCTTGGGCGTTCCGTCCGCCCCGAGGGCGTTGATGCGCAGGTTGCCGTTCACCGCCAGGGTGACGGAGCGATCGGTTTTCGGCTCGGCGCCGGAGTGGTCGGTGGTCACCGAGCGCAGCTCGACGCCGGCGAAGGCAGCGCCGGCCCACAGGGTGGTGGCCAGCAGGCACGCGCGCGCGGCGCGCTTCCAGGGCCGCTTTGCCAGGGGCCTATTTCTCAATGGCTGAGTCTGTGGAAAACGATACGATCCGAACATGTGGATCCTCCATCGATCGTCAGGGGCCTCTCGGGCGCGAGGTTTGCGGCCATCTTCAGGGTGCTCCAGGCGCTTGTCAAGGAGCCTGTTCGAGGCGATGCGTCGTCGGCCCTTTTCGCGGGGCCGGGCGCGCGGGCCCCGCCGCGCTGACGGCGCCCGTTCATGACCGATACGGCTCTGCTCGTGCCTCAGCCGCACGAGGTTTCCCGCGGCGCTCCGTGGAGGCCCCGGCACACGGTGCGCCGCCAGGCGATCGACGATGAGCTCTTCCCGGCGGTCGAGGCCGCCCTCGCGGCGGTGGCGGGCGCCCTCTCCCGCCGGGGGATCGAGGTCGCCGTCGGCCGAGAGGCGGACGCGACCCTCGAGATGCATCTCGAGAGCGAGCTGGCCGACCGAAGCCCCGAGGCCTACAGGCTGGTGGTGGATCCGGAGGGCGCGCGCGTTCTGGCCGGCACGGCGCTCGGGCTCTCGAGAGGGCTCACGACGCTGGCGCAGTGGCTGCGCCTGCACGACGACCGGCCCGAGATCGGCGGCGTTCGCATCGACGATTGGCCCGACACCCCCCGGCGCGGCCTGATGCTCGACGTCAGCCGTAACCGGGTGCCGCGCATGCGCGAGCTCTACACCCTGGTCGATCTGATGGCCGAGCTGAAGCTCAACGAGCTTCAGCTCTACACCGAGCACACCTTCGCCTATCGCGGTCACGAGACGGTGTGGCGGGACTCGAGCCCCATGCGGCCTGGCCAGGTGCGCCGCCTCGAGGCCTACGCCCGCAGGCACCACGTGGAGCTGGTGCCCAATCAAAACAGCTTCGGTCATTTTCACCGCTGGCTCATTCACGAGCCCTACCGGCGCCTGGCGGAGTGCCCCGAAGGCGTCGAGCATCCGTTCAGCCCGCACCCGGAGCCCTTCAGCCTGTGCCCGCTAGACCTCGACAGTCTGCGCCTGCTGCAGGATCTCTACGCCCAGCTGCTGCCCAACTTCCGCAGCGCCTATTTCAACGCGGGTCTCGACGAGACTTTAGATTTGGGACGCTGCCGCTCGAAGGCGGCCTGCGAGGAGCGCGGGCGCGACCGCGTGTACTTCGATTTTCTGCTGCGCACGCGGGCGCTCGCCGCCGAGCAGCGCAAGAGGACGATGTTCTGGGCCGACATCCTCCTGGAGTATCCCCAGTGGATCTCGAAGCTGCCGCGGGACGTGGTGCCGATGATTTGGGGCTACGAAGCGGACCACGACTTCTCGCCCGCGGTCGCGCCGCTCGCGGAGTCGGAGCTCGACTTCTACGTCTGCCCGGGCACGGCGAGCTGGAATAGCTTCACGGGTCGCCCGCGCGCGGCGCTCGCCAACCTCGCCCGGGCCGCGCGCCAGGCGGGCCGAGCCCAGGGGTTCCTGATCACCGACTGGGGCGATCACGGGCATCTTCAGCCGCCGAGCGTGAGCTGGCCTGCCTACGTGGCGGGTGCCGCCTTCGCGTGGAGCCGAGCGCTGGCCGAGCGCCCGGAGGAGCTGCCCCTCGCGGCCCTCCTCGACCGCCACGTGCTGCGCGACCCGTCGGGCCAGGCGGGCCGAGCCCTCTGCCGGCTCGGCCGGGCCCAGGACCTCACCGGCGCGCGCTCGCTCAACGGCGCGCCGCTTTTCTTTGCTCTCATGTTCGCCGAGAAACCCGCCGCAGAGCGTCGCGGTGAGCGCATGACGCCCTCGGGACTGGAGGCGGCCCGCGGCGAGCTGGAGGCCTCCGTCCGCAGCCTTTCCCGCGCGACCATGGAGAGGCCCGACGCCGGCCTGATTCGCGATGAGGTCGCCTGGGCGGCTCAGGTGGCGGGGCTGGGAGCGCGCGTGGCGGACGCTCGGCTGCGGGCGGGCGAGGACGCGCCGCCTGAGGATCTTCCCTCTCGGGTTCGCCGGCAGCTTCTGGAAGATCTAGATCGGGCCGCTTCGTCGCTCGAGCCCGTGTGGCTGGCGCGCTCGAGGCGCGGCGGCTTGGCGGCCTCCCTGGCGCGCCTGACCGCTCTTCGGGATCGGCTCGAATAGCAGCTCGTCTCAGGCCTCTGATGGGCTCAGGGTGCGACGCTCGCCCGAAGCTTGAGGCCGCTGAGGGGCCGGGAGCGAGGGCCTCAATTGCGAAAGCGGTAGACGATGCGGCCGCGCTTCAAATCATAGGGCGAGACCTCGACGCTGACCCGATCTCCGGGCAGCACGCGGATGCGGTGCTTGCGCATCTTGCCGGCAATCCTCGCCAGGACCGCGTGGTCTTCGGTCACTTGAACTCGGAAATTGGAGTTGCCGAGGACCTCGACGACCCGGCCCTCAAGAGTTATGGGCTCTTCCTTTTCGATGACTCTTCTCCTTTTGACTCGTTCGTAGGGCGCACGACTCCCGTGCCGCGCGCCCGCTGCGCCGTGAGAGTACCACGCCCCGCTGCAACGGAGTCCGCGTTCAGGGGCGCGCGGATCCTCGAGTTCTGGGGCGGGAAGTCGCAGCAGATCCTAAGAACCCCGAACGAAAGCCCCATTAAAAGCACCCACTCCGTCCAGCTGGGGAGGTTCTACAAGCAGCGACCGAAGCCCAGGGCGATCAGGAGCCAGCAGCGACCCAAAGCCCGAAACCCAGCCGCGAATCCCGGGATTCAAGGAAAAGCCGTGTCCCACTCCGTCAAATCGCCCGACTCAAAGCTGGCCCGCGAAATCAGCGTCGAATCAGAAACACCCGCCTGCTGAGCCAAGACCGCGGCGTTCATCCGCAGGATCTGGCCACCCATCTCTTGACTGACGTTGGAGGCGAAGTCCGTGGTCCGGTGATAGCTGGGGTAGCTGTCCCAATCGTTCTCGATGGTCAGCAGGGCCGGAAGGTTCTGCCGCAGATACGGCACGTGATCCGAGCCAAAAGCGTTGAGGCTGGTGACCGTGCGGAGAGTCGTGAACTCGGCCGCGGCGTCCTCGAAAATTTCGAGATTCGAAGCAAACGGCGGATCCGTCTCGAGAAGAACGTCGAGATCCGCATCGCCCGTATAGCCGATCATGTCCATGGTCAGAACGTTTTGGACTTTCGAGGAATCGCCCGCCGCGACCAGCCCCGCCACGTGATCCGTGCTGCCGAAAAGACCCTGCTCCTCGCCGGAGTAGCACATGAAGAGGATCGTCGCCTCCGGCTGTCGGGGCACCACCACCCGGGCCAGCTCCAGAACCCCGGCACAGCCGCTCGCGTTGTCCTCGGCGCCGGGCGCCGCCACCGCGGGGTTTTGAGAGATCGAGTCGTAGTGCGCGCCCACGATGTACCAGTCGTCGGGCCGGGTTGTGCCCTCGTAGACCGCCAACACGTTGTTGGCGTCGGTTCCGGAGACCTGGAAGGTGGGAGTCGTGACGGTCAAGCCGAGCGCCGCGAAGCGCGAGACCAGGTGGTCGCGCGCCAGATCGATCTCCGGGCTGAAGGTATGGCGATTCCACCCGGCCAGGGTCTCCACCTCGGCGAACCAGCGGGCGAAGTCGATCTCCTCGACCGCCTCCGCGGCCGAAGGGGAAAATATCGTGGTGCCGCGCTCGGGCGCGTTGGCGCTCTGGCGCGCCAAAACGCGCGAGCCCCGAAGAGGCTCGATTCGCGGCTTGTGGCAGCCGTCGCCGTCGCTGTGGGCGTGGGCGTCCGGCCACAGGCCGCGGCTGAGGGCGCGCCGCGCCGCCGAGTCCTCTGCGCGCACCACCAGGTGAGCGCCCCCTCGGGCCAGAACCTCCACCCGGGACGACTCCGGCAGAGAGCCGGGGTGGGAGGCGCGCACCACGAAGAGCTGCCCCTCGTCGAGATCGCTCCAAACCCTGCTGGCGGTCCGCCCCGAAGACGCCGAAGCCGCGGCCTCACCGCAGACGAAGAGCAGGTCATCGAGCTCGAAGGAGCGCTCGATCCCAGGGCTCTTCTTGAGGGTCTCGAGAGCCTCAAAACCGAGGCTGTCGATATCGAAGGTCATGCAGGCCCGCTCGCCAGCGTCGGCCGCGCTCGAAGACCCAACGATGGCGAGGGTGGCGAGGAGGCTCACGCTCAAGGAGAGTGGCAGGGTGCGGACTCCGAGGGGTCGGGAAAGGGCTCTTGGGATCATCGTCTTTCTCTAGAAAAGGAATGGGGAAGCTCTCGGGCCAAACCGCGAAGAATCAGGCCGCCGGCACCGGGGCGGGTCTGGGGAGCTTTTTCGAGACGGACGGGCGGACGGGAGTATTGGGGATCGCGCCGTCCGCTCCTCAAAACCGCGCCCGAGGGTCGCGATCGGAGTTGAGATCAGAGTCGAGATCGAGCAGCGACCCCGAAAGGCGCTGAACGGCGCCGGGCACCTCGCCTCCTCGGCTCAGTCTAGCCAAATACGCCTCCTCCAGATTCGGCCGCACCAGCGCGCCCGCGGGCTCTTGGCCGGGCCCCGCCACCGCCCGTACGCGGATGCCCTCGAGGGTCCTGACCCGGGTGGTGACCCTGTAGCGCGTCGAGAAATCGCGCAGGGCGCGGTCCTCGAGATGCGCCTCGAAAACTCTGCCCTCGGCGGCATCGATCAGCGTCTCCGTGGTGCCGTCGAAGCTCAGCTGACCGCGGTCGAGAATCAGCAGCCGCGAGGCCACCGCCGCCACGTCGCTGGCGATATGGGTCGAGAAGAGGATGATGCGCTCTCCGGCCGCCCGCCGGAGGGATTTGCGGAGGCGAAGACGCGACTCGACGTCGAGACCCGTGGTGGGCTCATCGACGATGACGATCGGCGGCGCGCCGAGCAGCGCCCGGGCGATGCCGATGCGCCGGCGCATGCCGCCGGAAAGATCCCGCACGCGGCGATCCGCGACCTCGGTCAAATCCACGCTTTCGAGCACGCGCTCGATCTCCAG
>JBCCLG010000210.1:0-7889 GCA_039027015.1 Acidobacteriota bacterium
CTCGGAGCTCGACGCCCTCTCGAGCACCGCCTCGTCCTCTTCGGCTCGCCGCGGGTCGTCGTCGGCGGCGGCTTGGGGGCCCCCGGTCGGCGACTCGGGGGCGAGGGGGCTCGCGGGATCGGCGGCGGGAGCCTTCGCTGAATCCTCGGCGATCGGCAGCTCGAGGTGAAAGCGCGAGCCCTTGCCGAGCTCCGACTCGGCCCACAGGCGCCCGCCGTGCAGCTCGGCGAGCTGGCGGCTGATCGAGAGCCCGATGCCGGTACCGCCGAAGCGCCGCTCGATCGAGGCGTCGGCCTGCCTGAAGGATTCGAAGATGCCCCCGAGGTCGCTGGGCGCAATGCCGATCCCGGTGTCCTCGACGGTCAGGCGTACGCTCGAGGACGAGGCCTCGGCGCCGACGATCACGTAGCCCTGCTGGGTGAACTTGAGCGCGTTCGACACCAGGTTGTGGAGGATCTGTAGCAGGCGATCCTCGTCGGCGTAGACCGGCGGCAGGTAGGCCGGAAGCTTTTTCACCAGGCGGACCGGCCGGCGCCCCAGGAGCGGTTTATTTTCGGTGACGATCACGTCGATCATCGGCCCCAGGTCGATCGCCTCTCGCCGCAGGGTCAGCGCTTCTCGGCGCAGCTTCGAGAAATCGAGCAGGTCGTCGACGATGCGCATCAGGCGGTGGGCGCTGGAAGCGATCAGCTTGAGGTGCCCCTGGGCCTTGCCGGGCAGCGGGCCGGCGGCGCCGTCGAGCATCGATTCGGCGAGCCCGCTGATGCCGAAGAGGGGAGTGCGCAGCTCGTGGGAGGTGGTGGCGAGAAAGTCGTCCTTCATGCGGTCTAGCTCGCGCAGCTTGACGTTGACCGCCTTGGCCTCCACCACCTGGCTGGTTTGGGAGCGCACCAGGAGCCCCACCCCGGCCAGGGCGACGAGCGCATAGCCCAGGAGGGCCCCGGGATGTCGCCACCAGGGCGCGGTGATGAGGATGTTGAGGCTGGTGATGCCCGCCTCGCTCCACAGCCCGTCGCGATGCTTGGCCTTGACGCGGAAGGTGTATCGGCCGGGCGCCAGGCTGGTGTAGCGGGCGACGCCCTCGGCCGACTCGACCCAGTCGGGGTCGAGTCCCTCGAGCTGATAGGCGTAGCGGAAAGTCGGGCTGTCGAGGTAGGTCAGAGCGGCGAATTCGAGGCTCACCACCTGATGCTCGGGCTTGAGAATCGCCTGCCGCGCCTCGGCGATCGCCCGGTCGAGAACCGGCAGCGAGCCGCCCTCCGGGGTGGCGACGCGGTCGAAGATCTTCAGCTGGGTGAGCACGACCTCGGCGGTGGGCACTTCGGGCGAGATGAGCGCGGGGTCGAAGTAGGTCAGGCCCTTGACGCCGCCGAAGAAGAGCAGGCCCTCGGGATTGCCAAAGGCCGAGGTTGCCGTGAAGGTGTTGCCGGGCAGGCCGTCCTCGATGCTGAAGGTGCGCACCGAGCCGCTGGCGGTCTCGAGGCGCGCCAGGCCGCGGTAGGTGCTGAGCCACAGATAGCCTCGGGCGTCCTCGACGATCGACAGCACGCTGTCGTCGGGCAGACCGTCGGCCTTGGTGAGGTGCTCGAAGCTGCCGGAGTCGTCGCGATAGCGCGCCAGGCCTTCTCCCAAGGTGGCGATCCACAGCGCACCGTGGCGGTCCTCGTGCAGCGCCGCGATGCGGTCGCTCCTGAGGCCGTCCGCGGTCTGCAGCGTGCGGCTGAAGGACTCGAATCGTCCGGTTTGGGGATCGTAGCGGCTCAGGCCCGCGTTGAGGGTGCCGACCCACAGGCTGCCGTCCTGGCGCTCCAAAAGGGCGTGGACCTGGTTGTGCACGAGCCCGTCTGGGTCTTCGGGATCGGCCCGAAACGCCTCGATCACCCGGCCCTTCTGCGGGTCGAACCTCGCCAGGCCGCCGCCCATCATGGCGACCCACAGGGTGCCGTCGCGCGATTCGAGCAGCTGGAAGACAAAGTCTGAGGGTAGGGAAGTCTCGTCGTCCGGCCGGTGGCGCCAGGTCGTGAAACGCTCCGCGGCGCGGTCGAACCGGCTCAGTCCGCCGCGCGTCCCCACCCAGACGTCGCCGCGGCGGTCTTCGATCAGGGTGGCGACGGTGGCGTGGGGGAGGGAGCCGCGCGCCCCGGGATCCGGCGCGAAGACCGTTCGCTTGCCGCCCGAGAATCGCTGCAGCCCGTGGTCGTAGGTGCCGATCCACAGCGCGTCCCGGGAATCTTCGAGAATCGCCCAGGTGGCGTCGACCACCAGGCCCGAGGAGTCCTCGGGCAGGTATCTCAGGGCGCGAAAGGCCTTGAGGCCCAGATCGAGGTGGTGAAGACCCACGTAGGAGCCGGCCCACACGGCGCCGTCACGCCCCACCGTCACGCTGATCAGCGAATCGGTGCGCAGGGCCCAAGGGTCGCCGGGCCGCTGCCGGTAGCGGGTCAGCTCGCGGCTGTCGAGGTCCAGCCTGAGCAGCCCGCCGCCGGTGGAGGCGACCCACAGGCGCTCGCCGTCTGGGTCGATCGCGAGATCCTCCAGGGGATCCGCGCGGTCCGAATCGGAGGTGATGGCAAAGCCGGCGCTTTGCAGGTCGCTCTCCAAATACGCGAGCCTGCCGTTGAGCCCGATCCACAGGGTTCCCTCGGGATCGATCTCCAGGGCCCTAATGGCTTCCAGGGATATCTCGTCGATCGTCTCTGAGCCCGTGGGGCGAGTGAAGCTGCCGACCTTGGGGTCAAAGCGCAGCAGGCCGCCCGGCCCGCCGGCCCACAGCTCGCCGTGATGACCCTTCTCGAGGCCCGTGACGCTGTCGCTGGTGAGGCCGAGCGCGCGATTACCGGTGGGCCTGAAGGTATCGAAGCTGAAGTCGTCCTCCGCAAACCGCGCGAGTCCGCCGAAGGTGCCCACCCATAAATCGCCCTGGGCGTCGCGCGTCAGGGCGCGCACTCGGTTGTCGGGCAGGCTGCGCGGGTTTTGGGGGTCATGGCGGTAGCGGGTCAGGCTTTCGGTTCGGGTGTCGAGCCGCACCAGCCCGTCGGAGCGGGAGGCGAGCCACAGCACCCCGTCGGGATCGCCGTAGATCTCCATGACCTCGCGCACCCCCTCCACCGGCCTAAACCGGGTGCCGTCATAGCGATCGACGCCGGAGCCCGTGGCGATCCACAGGAAGCCTCGGGCCCCCTGATGGACGTCGCGAATGATGCTCTGCTGCAGGCCGTCTTCCGAATCGAGATGCGAGATGCGGATCGGCGGCGGCTCGTCAAAGCCGCCGGGTTCTTGACCGCGGAGAGAAACGGCGGAGCCTAGCGCCAGGAGCAGAACCAGCGCCGGGACCGAGAACGGGCTCGTCTGGGCCTTGAGGACGAAACAGAAGGACACGAATTCTCCCAGCCGCCGCGCCGAGGGTCGGCTGGAAAGAGAAACTCAAAGGCTCGCTCCCGGAGCTCTAGACTAGAGGGCGGGCCGGCGGCACGGCGGAAAGAGAATATAGCAAAGGCCGCGCGGCCCCGAGGGAGTTGACGCGGCCCGCCGTCGATCAGGCCGCGTCGTACTCGTTGAGCATCTTCGCGGTTTTGGCCTGGCTGATTTTATTGATCAACTTATCGGCCTCGTGCTCGTCCCGCAGGGTTTTGGCGAGGGTGAAAGAGGAGCCCACGACGTAGATCAGCCCCATGGTCATATAGCCGCGGACCCACAGCTCGACGGGCATGAACCAAATTCCCACCAGGGTCGCGCTGAAGGCGAGGGCAAAGGACAGTTTGACGAAGCCGATCCACGAAGACGAGTCTCTTTGAATAACGTTGGGCTGCTGTTCCATGATCTTTCTCTTTTGTGCGGTGCGTGAGCGTTCCTGATGTCAGCTGGAGGGTGATGGGGAGCGCGGGCGCCGTCAGGCGGACTCCGCCCCTTGGTTTTCCGCGGTTTCCGGGGCCTCCGAGGCTTCCGGGGCTTCAGGGATCTCGCCGGGCGTGTCGGCCCGCTCTTCGCCGCGAATCTCCAGGCGTAGGGACTCGAGTCTGCTCTCCACCGAGTCCTCGAGATCCGCCTGGTCGAGCCGGCGCCTGAGGTCCTGGCCCGAGAGCTGGTCGTCGATCTCCAGGTAGGCGCCCTCCTCGGCTGCGTGCAGCTCGATTTTCTCGCCCAGGCGCTCGAATTCGGCGTGGAGGTCGACCCGTTCGCTGCCCTGGAGGACCTTGCCGATGGCGGCCCGTGCCTGGGTCTGCTGGGTTCTGGCGCGCAGCATCTGGAGCTTGCTGCGGGCTTCGCCGAAGCGATCCTGAAGCTTCTCGACGTAGCTGCGGATGCGCGTTGTGTCGGCCTCCTGCTCGGTGAGCTGCCGCGCGACCTCGTCGGCCTGGCGGCGGGCCTGCTCGGCGCGTCGCAGGGCCTCGCGGGCCAGGGCGTCGTCGGCCCTGGCCACGGCGTTGCGCGCCGAGGCGTCGAAGCGGTCGGCCTCGCGCTGCTGACGCTCGAGGCGCGAGCGCAGCCGGCGCTCGTTGGCCACCGCTTGGGCGATGGCGCGCTTGGCGGCCTCGAGCTGGCTGCCCATCTCGAGCACCAGCTGCTCGAGACTCGCCTGGGGATCCTCCAGCTTCTCGAAAGACTGAAGGGTCTTGCCGCGCACCATGAGGGTGAAGCGTTGTGCCAGGTTCATCGCGTATCTCCTTGGGATCCAGGCTCTCCGGTGAGGGAAGAACGAGGCGGATCGACGTCGAGAGCCTGGAGGGGTCCTCCGGGCTTTCTCGCCCGGAGCGTCGTCCGCGATGGAGACCGCATATTCCAAGACCCGTGCCACACCCAAAGCGCCCTCGGTTGCTGGGTTTTGGAGGGCCCTAGCCCGCCGTGCAGCCTCGGGGCTGCAGCATTCGGGCTGCAGTTCGGAGCGCGCGGGCTGCAGCCGCGCGGTAGGCTCGCGTCGCCCATGGTGCATTCGATGATCGAGACCGCGATTCCCTTCTACCTAGAGATTCTTCTTTACGTTGCCGGAACGTTTCTCTACGGCTTCTTGGTTCGCGAGCTGCGCGTCCGCTCCGACGTGCTCGAGGGTCTGTGGCCACTGCGTTTTTTAGCGGCGGCGCTGCTCGCCTGGTACGCCGGCACGCTGCTCGATCAGTGGCTGGTGCTGCTGCTCGGCCCGCTGCCCGAGGCTTCTTTATCGGGAGCTCTGCTCGATTTGCTGCGCGGGGCGGGCTGGCTTTTGACCCCGCCGCTTCTTCTCCACACCATGGTCCGCCTGGGCGCCGCCGCCACCGCCGCCGAGGGGCAGGGTCAAAGGCTGCCTTGGGGGTGGCGCCTGGCCCTCCTTGCGAGCTACGGCGGCCTTGCGGCCTTTGCGCTGCCGGCCTACCGAATCGCGGCCTCCCGCTCGCCCTATTTGATGGACGCCACGCGCCCGGTCTATCCGGTCCTGGTGCTTCACTTCGCCATCGGCCTCCTGCTCTCGGCCTGGATCGCCCGGTCGCTGGCCGGCCGGCTGACGGCCGCAGCTCCGCCGGAGGCGCCTCCGCGCATGGCGGCTTTTTTGCGCTCCCTGAGCAGGCTTCTCGTCGCCCTGCAGATTCTTCTCACCGTGGGTCTGGTGATGGATCCGTGGAGCGCGCGGCCGAGCCTGGCGGAAGGACTTCTGCGCGCCGCGATCCTCGGGGCTCTGCTGCTGCCCGGCGTGCTCTTCGCCTTTCACGTGCAGCGCTACAACCTTCTGCGCCTCTCGTTGTCCAATCGGGCGGTGCGGCAGCTGCTGATCGCGCTGTCGATCGTGCTGCTCACCATGCTGGCCGGCCCCGCGCTGGGCGATGGCGAAGGAGCCGCCGCTTCCCACCAGAGGTTTGTTGCCTGGGGGCTTTTCGTGGCTCTGGCATGGGCCGTGCTTAGCAAAGTGGCGTTCGAGCCGTGGCTCGAACGATCACCCGCGGCGCGGGCCTTTTTCGGGCGGACGGTATCGCCCCAGGAGCTGGATCGACTGATGGCCGGACTGCAGAACCTCGACGGCGACAGGCAGAAGCTGCTCGACTCCACCGGCGTGGCGGTGTCGAGTTGGCTGGGCTGCGAGGCGCGATTTCTGCCCCGCGTCAAGAGCACGCGGGCGCTGTGGACCGGCGTTGAGAGCGGCGGTCTTCGCGGGGTCCACCGCCTCGATCGACTGCCGGAGGGAGTGGCCCAGGAGCTCGATCGGCACGGCCTGCACGCGGTCTTTGCGCTGCGCGTCGAAGAGCGGCTGGTCGGCCTCCTGGGGCTCTCGGCCAGCGCCACGGGAGGCGCCCACACCGACGGCGAGATCGAGGCCGTGCGCCTGGTGATGCGTCAGCTCGAGGCCACCCTGGCGCTGCGCGCCGTGGCGGATCGCCGGCTCGCCGCCGAGCGTCGCGCCGGGGAGCAGGAGCGCCTGGGCATGCTCGGTCTGGTGTCGGCCTCCCTGGCTCACGAGATCAAGAACCCCCTTTCGTCCATGAAGGTGCTGGCCCAGGCCCTGCGCGAAGACCTGGCGGTGAAAGACCCGGACGGCGAGGGGATCGAGGATCTCGAGGTGATCGTCGATCAGATCGATCGCCTCGACCGCACCGCCCGCGAGATTCTCGGATTTGCTCGGCCCAAGGTTGGCGAGCGCACGGACCTGGTGGCGCTGGTACGCAGCGCGGTTTACGTGCTGCGGGCGGAGGCCAAGAAGAAGGCCGCGTATCTGGACTTTGACCTTTCGATCGACGGCCTCGCGCCCGAGCCCGCCGCGGGCTTGGAGAAGAGCGCGCCCGCCCTGGAAGTGCCAGGGTCTCCGGGCGCCTGGCAGACGGTGGTCTTCAACCTGCTGCGCAACGCCATCGATCACACCGACTCCGGCGGCCGGATGAGCGTGACGCTCGAGGCCCGTGGTGGCGTCGTCCTCCTGCGCGTGGTCAACCCCGGGCGCCTCGAGCCGGCGGTGCGCGATCGCCTCTTCGAGCCGTTCGCCAGCGGCAGATCCGAAGGCACGGGCCTGGGCATGGCGCTGGTCGCCCGCCGGCTCGACGAGGTGGGCGCCCGGTTTCGCGGCGGATCCGCGGAGGGCGCGGGAGGCCGAGACGCCCAGGTGACTTTCGAGGTCGAGGCCGCCCTCTGCGCCGAGACGGACGAGCAGGCTCCGGCATCTCTCACTTCTTCAGGAGAAAGCGGTCATGAACCAGCCTGAATTCCGAGCGCGTCGCGTGCTCGTGTGCGACGACGAAGCCGCGGCTCGGCGCGGCATCATCCGGGCTCTCGGGCGGCAGCGCTATGCCTTTGTGGAGGCCGAGAACGGCCTCGAGGCTATCGAGCGGCTCGAGTCCATGGCCTTTGATCTGACCCTTCTCGATCTGCGCATGCCGGGCCTCGACGGCCGCGCCACCCTCGAGCGCATTCTCGAGCTGCCGTCCCCGTCGCCGGTGATCGTGGTGACCGCGGACGCCGAGCTGCGCACCGCCGTGGACCTGGTGCGCGGCGGCGCCGCCGACTTCGTGGCCAAGCCCTACGAGATCGAGGAGCTGCGTTGGGTGGTGGAGCGGACCCTCGACGGCGACGCCCTGCGCCGCCGCCAAGCTCTTTTGGAAGCGCGGGTCGAGAGCCTCGGGGGCGGCGATCGGCTGCTCGGCGAGTCGCCGCCCATGCGCCGGCTCGAGGGTGATCTGCGCAAAATCGCGCGCGCCAGCGCCAGCGTGGTAGTGCGCGGCGAAACCGGCACCGGCAAGGAGCTGGTGGCCCGCCGCCTGCACGCCCTCTCGCCGCGCGCCGACGGACCCTTCGTGGCGCTCAACTGCGCCGCCATTCCCGACACCCTGATCGAGAGCGAGCTCTTCGGCCACCGCAAGGGGGCCTTCACCGGCGCGGACCGCGACCGCGCCGGGCGCTTTCGGGAGGCCCATGGCGGCACCCTCTTTCTCGAC
>JBCCLG010000211.1:0-7884 GCA_039027015.1 Acidobacteriota bacterium
CGAGGACCCCGACGACCACTTTATTTTTGAGCTGCACCAATATTTCGACGGCAACTTCTCGGGCACCTCCCCCGACTGCTCGCCGGGCCACGGCGCGGCTCAGCTTGAGGCGGTGACCGGCTGGCTCCAGACCCACGGCCGGCTGGCCCTGCTGGGCGAGTTCGCCGGCGCCAACAGCGAGGCCTGCAGAAACGCCATCGAGGAGGTGCTCGCCTTCATGGAAGAGCACCCCGAGCAGTGGATCGGCTGGACCTGGTGGGCCGCGGGGCCCGAGTGCGTCCAGTACATTTTCACCCTCGAGCCCACCTCAAACTTCACCGTCGACAGGCCTCAGATGGCCTGGCTCGAGCCCTATCTCGGCCTGTTCAGCGACACCTTCGAGAGCGGCACCACCTCGAGGTGGAGCTCGACTCAGCCCTGAGGGGACGCGGGCCGGCTCTCGCCTGAGCCATATCGCCCGCCGACGCGGAATGGGCCGCGTGGCGAGCGCGGCCCCTTCTTCTTAAGGCTGGGTCGAGGTCCACTCCATGGTGTTTCCGGACTCGAAATCGCTGCGGAAAATCTGGTCGGCGTCGCTGAAGATCACGGTCAGGGTCGGGCGATTTGCCGGCACGGCGTTCTCGCGGCTGTCGAAGCGCTTGGCGGTCGGCGGCGCCGCGCTCTCGTCTCCGAGCACGATCCATCCGAAGTTGATCGTCGGCGCGTCGACCCAGGCCTGCACGTCGGCCACCAGCTCGGGCGTCGACGCCCAGGTGTAGAGGCCGGGGCCGTCGACGGGCGTGGTCGCGCTTGCCACGGGACGAAAATCGCCGCCCGCGGTGGCCCAATTCTGAGTGTCGAAGAAGGTGTTGATCCACGTGGCGTCGCCGTCGAGGGCCGAGGCTCCGCCGCCCTCTTGACCCGGAGCGTCCGAAAGGGCCTCGCCCCAGTCCGCGTTGAGACGATGAAGCGCGACGGGGGTTTCGCCGGCGATCGATCGCGACATATTCATTTGCAGGGTCACGCTTTGGATGGCCGAGCCCGGCGGAATATCCACGGAAAAGTCGAAGGCGAGAACGGCCCGCCGCAGGCGCTGGTTCATGTTGATCAGGCGGCCGGCGAAGAGGTGGTCGCCGCTGCCGTTCGAGAGGCCGCCCTTGGCGTCTTCGTAAAGGGTGTTGTCCTTCATGGGTCGCAGCACGACGGTGGGGTCTCCGGCCAGCGCGGTTCCGGGAGCGATCAGAGCTAAGGCGAGAGCGAGGCACAGGCAGATCGACGAGCTTCGAGTCATCGGCATTCTCCTTGAGGAGAGGGGAGGTCAGGGGGTGTAGTTGAGGCAACCAGCGTACCGCCTGCGGCGAGACCGTGACAAGCCTCTAAGCCCCTTGCAGAGAGGCTGTTTCCGCCGGCGCGGGACCCGTGCCCAACGCCCTTGATCAAATCCGCGGTCGATCCCCGCGTGACGGTTCAGAAGCGCTCACTCCGAAGGCTGGCCCCGAGCCAGCCCCTGTCCGACCGGAGAAGACCGGAGGAGGCCCCAAGGGGCGCTCTTGCCGCGCCCGAGCCGCGGCGGCGAGCGCGCGCCTCGTCACCCCAAAACGTAACGCTACACGCAGGAGATCGCATGGAGTCTTTAGATAAGGTTTCTATCCCACAGCCACCCTCTCGCCTCGCCCCGTGGACCCACCCGAGACTCCTCGCGCGTTCCGCGATGCTCGGCCTCCTCGCCGTGGTGAGCGCGGCGGCGCTCGCCGGCGCCCAGGATCGCCCCGAGATCCGCTCCCGCCAGGACGTGCCTCTCGAGGTTCAGCGCGCCTTCGAGCGCGGTGACCAGGCCCGCGAGGAGGTTGGATTTCCCGGCTATGCCCTCGAGCGCCGCAGCGAGCGGCCGGCCGCCGGGCTCGATCGCACGCTGCTCGATCGCCCTTCGTCCAGCTCCTCGCTGGCGATCGCAGGCTGGAGCTTCTATCCGTCCGCCGAGCAGTGGACGCGCTGGCGCTCCTACGGCCTGCACTATCTCGAGTCGCTGGGACCCCGCCTGTGGCTGGTCGAGCTGCGCGCTGACGCCGGGGAGCTCTTCGACGCCACGGAAGCCGAGAGCCTCACGGCCTTCGCGCCGCTCGACAAAGTCGCGCGGGTCCTCGATCGGCCCTCCGAGGGCGATAACTTCTACGATGCGGAACGCAGCCTGGTAGTTGTCGACCTGACGCTCAATCCCAGCGCCCGGGAAAGCGAGCGCGAGGCCCTCAAGAAGGACTCTCACGTGGCGGACGTCGAGCACCTCGACCGCTCGAGCGAGCGGACGCAAACCCTGGTTTTAGACCCCCAAACGATCGAGAAGGTGGCCGACTCGTCCGCGGTCCTGTGGATCAAGCCCGGCGCCTGGCGGCAGGAGGTTCTGATGGACGGCGTGCGGCCCGCGGTGAGCGGCGACGTGGTCCTCGACTCCCAGGGCGTTCAGCTGACCGGCGCAGGCATTCGCGCCGCGACGAGAGAGAATCTCTACGGCGGATCGGTTCACGAGGCCTTTTGGAACCACGACGCCTCGGGAGCCGTGACCACCCCTCGATGGACCGCGGTCGCGGAAACGTCCTGCGTGCACAAGCCCTATGCCTTCGGCGGACACGCCCTAATGACCGCCGGTATTTTGCTCGGCAACGGCTGGTTCAGCGACCAATACACCGACGATCCAGAGGCCTTTCGCGGCATCGCCCCGGAGGCTATTTGGGAGTGCTATCACCAGTCGGGAGCCAGGGCCCACGTCAGCAGCCACTCCTACCCGGGGACCGACTCTTTTTGGGATAGGGCCGTTCGCGGCGACTCGACCGCCGAGGTCTTCCACGCCCACACCGTGGCCGCCGGCAACTCCGGGCTCAGCGGCTACCGCTCCCTCATCAACCCCTCGAAGAACGCGATGGTCGTCGGCAACTCGCAGGTCCGGGGACCGATCCACCCCAGCAGCAGCGCGGGCCCCAGCCTCGACGGCAGAATCAAACCCGACATCACCGCGCCGACCAGCGATCTCGGCGCCTATAACAAAGATCCGTTCAGCCTCGAGATTTCGGAGATCAGCATCCAGCGCGGAGCCTCGTCCGTCGTCGAATGGAGGTTCAACGCCTCGGGCCCCGCCTGGCACCTCGGCTGGGGCGAGCCTTCGGGGAGTTTCGGCGCGATCTACCTCGACATCGATCGACTGTTCGGCGGCTCCATGGGCATCGACGTTCACGCGCCGCCCTGGGGGCAGGATTGGCAGAACACGCCGATCCTCGGCACCGCGACTCTGCCGTCGAGCGATCCCTCGTCTCCGGGCGCTCCCCTCGCGATCCAGGGCCACGAAGACGACGTGCTGGTGATCAGGTATCGGGCGCTGCCCACCGGCGCCCAGGGGCTGGGCTACTTCAACATCACCCCAACCTGGCTGCGCTGCTTCCCCAACGGCTCTCCAGGCTGCTCGGGCAACACCTTCTGGTACAGCCAAAGCCGCTTCGAGCCTGTCGGCATCGGCGACGGCACCTGGCGCACCCTCGAGGTGCCGATCGGCACGGCCTCGGGGACTTTCTTCCCGGGCAATATGTATTGGGATGACGCCCAGACCTGGGCCGGAGAGAGCATCGAGTGGCTCGGTCTGCGCTTCAGGGTCACGGAGGGTCAGCCGACCCCGAGCATCGCCCAGGGCTATGGCTCTGTTTCTGCCGGCACCTCGGGAGCTTCGCCGGTGGTCGGCGGCGCCTACGCCCTGGCGATGGAGCATCTCGAGCGCCTCTACCTCGTCGACCTCGACGCCACGGACACGCGCTCTCCCTACTACGCTGGTCTTTCGAACCAGCTCCAGCTCGTAGCCGGCATGCCGTATAACTCCACGTGGAAGGCTCTCTTCATCCACACCGCCGACGACATGGTCCGGCTCCGCGCTTCCTCCGCGGTGCCCAGCAATCCGGATACCGGCTATCCCGACGTCTACCACCGCGGGCCGGACTACTCGACGGGCTACGGCCGCATCAATATCCAGCGCGGCATCGATTTGATGGCCAGCACGGCCCAAGGCGAGCACGCCCATCGCATCCTCGAGCACGAGCTGTCGGCCGGCGAGTCCCACAGCTATTCCTTCGAGGTTTCGGCGACCGATCTCGCGGGCAACGACCTGGCGGTGACCCTCGCCTGGGACGATCCCGCCAACACCTCCCTCTCGCTGGTCAACGACCTCGGCCTCTACCTGGTGAGCCCGACCGGCGAGGTGCACTATCCGTGGTCGATCGACGTGCCGCCCCCGGTCATCACCTCCATCGCGGACATCCAGCCCGCTCGCAGGGACCTGCCGAATAGCCGCGACAACGTCGAGCAGGTGCGGGTCGACTCCCTGAACCCCAGTCACGTGGGCATCTGGACCGCCTACGTGGCCGAGCACGGCCTGGGCGGAATCTCAGGCACGCAGAAATACTCCCTGGTGATCAGCCCGGTGCCCGGGTCGGGCTCGCTGGGCTTCTGACCGCCCGGTTGCCGGCGCCCGCGGCGCTAGGAGGAGGGCGGCGATGCCCCCTCGCCGTCCTCCTCCGCCGCGGAAGCCGGCAGCACGCGCCACAGCGCTCCGCCATAGACCTGAACCTCCTCTTCGATCCGCCAGCCCGAGGCCAGCGCTTCGCGGAAGATCGAGAGCGGAGGCCAGGTCGTTTGTTCGTCGAGAAACGCGCCGTAGCTCCCCGGCGGCGAGAGCCGCTCCTGGACCCGGGTGAGGACCACCCAGACCGGGCCCGGACCGCTCGAGGCCGCCGCCACGCGGTCGAGGGTCGAGCGCAGCTCGCGAGGCCTTGCGCGGTGCGACCAGGCCGAGGGCGTCTCGTGGATCTCCGCCTCGAGCCCCACGCCGTAGCGCGGCCAGGCGTAGGTCGCGAGGTGGCCCAGAACCACCGGCTCTCCCGGGCGGTGCTCCTCCTGGAGCTGGGCGAAAAGCGCCCGGCTGTCGGCGGCCAGGGGCAGGCCGCCGCTCGGCAGCCAGTGGACCGTGAAGATCGCGGGCACCAGAGCCCAGGCCCAGGCAGGCCATTCCGCGAGCTGAGGGCGACCGGCGACGGCGCCAAAAACCGGCCGCAGAAGAGTCACGAGCCCATAAATCCCCAGGATCACCAGGCTCGGCAGGAGAAAGAGCACCAGGCGGCTGGCGAAGGGGTAGAGGCGCAGGGCCGCGGCCAGCAGCGCGACCAGAACGGGAGCGGCGAGCAGACGGCGGGCCAAGGCCTGCTGCGCCTCGGCAGGCGACGCCGAAGGGCGCAGCGAGGCCGCCAGCCCGAGGACGATCAACAGCGCTCCGGCGGTCCCGAAGCCGATCTGGCCGGCGGGATCCTCCACCGTCGACGAGACCGCCCAGAACAGCCACTGGAGATCGGCGACACCGGTGAGCGGCCAGGCGAGCAGACCGTCCGCCCAAAAGTCATAAAGCCAGGCGGGCTGGGGTCTCGGCCGCAGAAAAAGAAGGTAGTGGGTCCCGAAGCTGAGCAGCCACGCCGCGCCGAGAACGCAGGCGGACCGGCGACGATCCGCCCGCGCGAGGAAGATCGTGCCGCCCACGCCGGCCAGGGTGAAAATCAGCGGCAGGCTGAACCACGAGAGGACGACCCCGGCGAGCGTCAGCGCGAGGAATCGGCCGCGATCCGGCTCGACCTCGAGCCAGCGGAGGGCCAGCACGAAGAGGATCAGCGCGGCGCAGAGGTCGAGGGCGTAGGGCTTGATCTGGAAGCTCTGCCACAGGGCAAAGGGGCTGAGGGCGACCGCCGCTAAAGCCGCCGGCGCCGCCCTTTCGCCCAAGGCTCGCCGCGCCAACTCCCAGGTGAGGGGCAGGCTCAGCAGGGAAGCCAGAAGAGCGGGAGCCCGCAGGAGACGGTCGCTCTCGGCCGCCGCTACCCACAGGATCTTCTCCATCCACAGCCAGCCCACGGGGCCGTTCTGGCCCTCGAGCATGGGACCGAGAAGACCCACGAAGCCCAGCTCCCGCAGGTTGACGGCCATGAAGAGCTCGTCGATCCACAGCGGACCGGCCGTCCAAAAGCCCCACAGGCGCAGGCCGGCGGCCAGCGTCAGAATGGCGAGAGGCAGACGCGGGAGGCGGGCGCTCACGGCCGCGACCGCCTGGGGGTCCGGGCGGGCGCGGCCGGCGAACGAGGAGCGCCGGTGGATCCTCTGCCCGAGTCTTGGGGGCTGGCCATAATCCTCAGTATCGCCGGCACCCATCTTATTTGCTAATATGCATGAAACGATGAAAACGCACCTGGCCGACTCCGAGGAGCCTTCCCTTGTTCGATACCGGCACGTCTCGTCTCGCCTCGCACCGCCTTCCCGCCAAAGACCGCACCTTACTTTCCGACCGCCGCCGGAGCGTCCTCGCGCTGGCCCTGCCGCTGCTGCTGGTCGCGCCCGGCAGCGCCCTGTGGGCCCAGGCCAGCACCTCCTGGGCCCTCGAGGAGACCTTCGACGGCGACCCGCCCGCGCCCTCCCAGGACCTGCTCCCGGGCAACTTCGACTACGTGGTTACCCACCGCACTCACCCCATGGAGCAGTTCACCCGCGACTACCCGCTGTACCCGGCCGATCACGGGCCGGACTGCGCCGGGCCCAACCCCAACGTCTCCCCTCTCCCCCAGCATCCGGTGCGCACCAGCCAAAACTCCGACGGCGTTCGCCGCGACGAGAGTTTCTTCCTGTGCAAGAACCACATGATGTCCTCCCTCGGCGAGGTCGGCCCCTACTCCCTGAGCGCGTTCTGGCCGCGCCAGGAGTTCGACTTCACGAACGGCGGCACCCTCGAGTTCGAGGTCAACGTCAACCTGGGTCACGACAACCGCAGCTGGTGGGAGGTGCTGATCGCGCCGCGCGACCAGCTGCGCGTGGCGGCGGGTCCGGTCGACGCGGCGATCGACGAGAAATACCCCCACGACCGCATCGTCTTCGACTTCAACCGCCTGATCCGGCGCATCAAGGTCGGCTCGGGGGCCCTGGCCCCTGAAGGCTGGTCGGTCAACGAGCGGCAGCGCGCGGCCTATGACTGGGCCTATTGGAATACGGAGCACCCGGACGATCCGGCCATCAACGACCGCCGGATCCGCCGCACCATGCGCATCACCTTCGAGAGCGACCGCATCACCTGGGCGATCGAGATCGAGGGCGGAGAATTCGACGAGTGGAGCGTCGATTTGCCCGACGGCCTGCCCTTCACCCGCGGCCTGGTGCAGTTCAAGACCCACGCCTACACGCCCCTCGGCACCGCCGGCAATAGCGACACCTACACCTTCCACTGGGACAACATTCGCTTCAGCGGCCCGCAGGTCGGCCTCTACGAGGCGCACACGGCGAGCGACGTCGTCTACCTCGAGGCGAACGGCGACCGTCCGATCGGCACCAGCGAGACCGTGACCGTCGATCTGCCTCGGGTGGGCCCCAATCCGGTGCTCTACGGCCAGCTCCACCAGCCCCTGCGCGGCCAGGTGAGGCTGAGCATCAACGGCCGACCCGACATCGTCGTCGACCCCTACGAATACGACCGCGACGAGGGCTGCTACAGCCGCGACTGGAAATCCTTCCGGGTGGAGCTCGATCCCGCCTGGCTGCAGCAGGGCACCAACACCCTGCGCTGGACGATCGGGCCGCGCCCCGCCTGCGCCACCTCGTACTGGGCGTGGGACGGCTTCTCGGTGAAATTTCTCCAGGTCCAGCTCGACGGCGCCAGCACTATCTTGGTGGACGACTTCGAGTCCGGCGGGCTGGAGGCGTGGGACAGTCCGTGATCGCCTGGACCGCGCGCGAATAGAGCAGCCAAAGCGGCAGGAGACACAAAAGATTTTTGGCGCGTGACGGCGCGGCGCGGGACAAATTGCACCGGCCTCCGCTTCGGAAGTGAACCCCTTCACTTCGACGGAG
>JBCCLG010000212.1:0-7884 GCA_039027015.1 Acidobacteriota bacterium
GCCAGAAATACCGCGGGGCTGTCCAACGAGACTGTCCAATCCTTTCACCACAATATCACGGATGCCGATCAGCCGATCGATCAGCAGACCGCGCAGGCGGCCGTTGATGTCGATCACCACCACGAACGAACGGGTTTGCCATCGCGGGCTCGTCTCGAAGGTGCATCCCAGGTCGAGCAGCGGCACCAGCGCGCCGCGCCAGCGCAGCACCCGGGCGTGATTCATCTCGTGAATCGACGCCCCCTCTGAGGCCAGCGACTCCGCCACCGATGTGATCGGCAGGGCGTAGACCTCGTCGTCCACCGCCACGAGCAGCGAGCGCAGAATCGAGGCGGTTACCGGCAGGTGAATGGTGAAAATCGAGCCCGCGCCCAGCTCCGACTCGATGTGGATGCGCCCGCGGTGCGACTCGACGCTCTTCTTGACCGCCGACATGCCGACGCCGCGGCCCGCGGCCAGGTCGGTGGATTGGCGTATCGACAGGCCGTCGCGAAAGAGGATGTCGAAGCCGCTGTCGTCATCCACCCCTGGAATTACGCCCTCGGCCTTGCGGCGCAGCTTCTCGAGGTCGATACCCGCGCCGTCGTCCGAGACCTCGATGCGCACCTCGCCGGCTTCGAGGGTGGCCGCGACCTGGACATTGCCGGTCTCCAGCTTGCCCAGCCGCCGCCTCTCCTCGGGCCGCTCGATGCCGTGGGTCACGGCGTTGCGCACCAGGTGCCCGAGGGCGTCGGCCGCCGCTTCGAGCAGCGTCTTGTCGATCGGCGTATCGCCCCCGTGGGTCGCCAGTTCGACCGTCTTGCCCTCGCGCCTCGATTCGTCGTGCACCACGCGGCCGAGGGAGCGAAACAGGCTCTGAAGCGGCACCAAACCCAGCTCGGTCACCTGCTCCTGGAGGTGGTCGAGGGTTTTTCCGAGCGACCTCAAGGCGCCGTCGACCTCTTCCCAGGCGCCCGCCAGGGTTTCCAAGGAGGCCGGCGAGAGATCCTCGAGATCGCCGAGCGCGCCGCGGCCCTGCTGGATGGCGTCGGCCAGGCGATTTCTGAAGATGAGCGTCTCGGCCTGCGTCTCCACGAGGTGGTCGATGCGGGCAAAAGGCACCCGCACGCTGCCGGCGTCGCGGCCGGCGGCGCCGGCTTCGGTGGATGACGCGGTCTCGCCGGCATCCGGACCGGCGGCCGGATCGGGGGCGGCCGCCTCCTCGGCGGGGGAGCGGATCGAGTCGAGGCCCTGCCTGAGCTCGTCGAGGCAGGAGAGGAGCGGATCGATGTGCGGGGCCGCCAGATCCAGCTCCTCGACCTGGTCCTCCATCCGGTGGGCCAGCTGCTGCAGATCGCTGAAGCCCATCATTCCCGAGTTGCCCTTCAGGGTGTGCAGCTCGCGCTTGGCCTGCGCCAGGGCCGAGTCGCGATCGGCCGCCTCGGCCGAAGAGAGGCGCAGCAGGACCGACTCCACCTCGTCGGCGCGCTCCCGCGCTTCGAGGAGGAACTCGTCGAGCAGCTCCTGGAATCCTCCCTGCATGAACTTGTTTTGGGCTTTGTTGAAGGCTGCGGACCCGACAAAAATCCGCGCGGGTCTCCCGCCTCAGGGTTCTGTTTGGGTTCAGACGATGATCCGTGGATAATACCCCTTCGGCAGCGCCTCACTAACCGGAAAAACCGGCGTTCGACACACGGACGATCGGGCTTGCGGCAAGTCTTGTCTCCGCCCCTGCGGTTGTCAAGAAAAGCCGCCACTGGGAGCGGTTCAGGGCGCTGACGATCGTCCGTTTGACATGGTGTCCAAGCGCCTTCGGGCTGCTTGCAAGGCCCAGGAGCATGGGCTACTCTACGGCTTCCATGTCTTC
Organism: Acidobacteriota bacterium; assembly: GCA_039027015.1. GTDB lineage: Bacteria > Acidobacteriota > Thermoanaerobaculia > Multivoradales > J023 > JAUIJL01. The sequence goes on from JBCCLG010000212.1 coordinate 1,847, forward strand.
AGCTACGCTCACAATCCAGGCGATCCGAGTGATCGTTCAGCCCCACTCATCGTCTCGGCTGCCAGGCATCGATGCTCCCCGTTCCGGAGAAAAGCGCGGCGAGACCATAGGAGGATGAGGTGCAACCGCGGAAGATATTGGTCGTCGACGACTCGAAACTGATCCACAAGATGTTCGAGGTCCTCCTCAGGCAGTTCTCTCTGATCCACGCCCATGACGGACTCGAGGCCCTGCAGTGCCTGGGAAACCACGCCGAGATCGACCTGATCCTTCTCGATATCAACATGCCACGCATGAGCGGGCTCGAGTTCCTCAACCAGGTCAAGGGTGATTCCGCCTTCAAGGAAATTCCCGTCGTCATTATCAGCACTGAAGGCAAGGAAGAAGACACCATCCGAGGGCTCGAGGCCGGCGCAGCTGCGTACATCAAAAAACCGTTCGGCAATCAGGAGCTCCTCGAGGTCATCCAGCGTCTGTGAATGACCCCCAGGAGGTGAAGATGGAGCAACCCTCCCCAGGGGACCTTCTAGCCGAGATCGAGCGGGCGCTCGATCGGGCGAAGGGCCTCCTCTCCAACCTCGACCTACAGAATCGGACGGGAACCGATCCTGCAGGCGACAAAATTCGGGACCTCGAGGGCCGCCTCGACGCCCGCGACCGCGATCGCGAGGAGCTGACCGCCCGGCTCGTCGAGGCCGAACACCAGCTCGGCCGGCTGATGAACCTCTACGTGGCGACCTTCCAGCTCCACGCCACCCTCGACCCCACCGAAGTTCAGGCGACCATCGCCGAAATCGCGGTCGACCTCCTGGGCGCCGAGCGCTTTGCGCTTCTCCTGCGCGAGGACGGCAGCCACGAGTGCGAGATCGCTCTGTCCCGGGGCCTCGAGAACGACCCCAGCGGGCTTTACTCCTCGGAGCGATACGCCGGGGGAGATCCCCTGGTAGACGCCGCCCTGGAAGACGGCGTGCTGCGCATGGGGCCCGACGAATTCTCCGAGGTCATCGCCGCCGTGCCGCTGCGCGTTCAGGACGCCATCGTCGGCGTGCTGGTGGTGCTCAAGCTCTTCGACCACAAATCGATCCTGCGCGCTGAAGACCGGGATCTGCTGGACCTGCTGGCCGCCCACGCCGCCTCGGCGCTCTTTGCCGCCCGCGTCTACTCGAATACGGACCGCAAGCTGCGCACCCTAGAAAGCCTGGTGCAGCTGGTGCGCAGCACGTGACCGCGCCGCGCCGCCGTCCGCAGCGCGCCGAGGGGATTTCGTGAGCCTCAACGGCAAGCTCGAAGACGTCTCTTTAGCGGACGTGATGCAGTTCGTGCACCTTGGCCGGCGCACGGGAACGCTCTCCCTGCACCGCGGCACCGAGGAGGCCGAGATCGGCTTTCATCGCGGTCAGATCGTCAACGCCTGGGGGCAGAGCTCCCGTCGCCTCTCCGATCTGCTGGTCGACAAGGGCATGGTGTCGGGCGAAACGATGAGCGGGATGCTGCTCCAGCAGTCGAGCGAGCAGCCCAGGCGCTCCCTCGGGCAGATCCTGGTGACCACCAGCACCCTCGAGTTCGACGCCATCAGACGCGCGATCGAGGAGCAGATCGAGGAGACGATCTACGGTCTCGTCACCTGGACCACGGGGTCCTTTGAGTTCGCTCTCGACGAGCTGAAGCCCATCGAAGACATCGCCATGTATCCCGGCGACGTCATCCCCAAGCTCGATCTCAACACTCAGATGGTGCTGCTCGAAGCGACGCGCATCATGGACGAGGCGCGCAATCACGAGAGCGCGGGCGGCGACCCCGCCGACCTGCTGCACCAGCGCCAGCGCCCGACTGTCGAGGAGCCTGAGACGAGCGCGGCGCCGGCCGACGGCAAGCTCGGCGAGGAGATGGCCCTCGAGTCGGTGTCGGAGATGATCGAGGGGATCGATCTCGATCTGGCCCTCGACTCGGCGACGGAGGACCTTCTGCCCGAGGCCGCCCATCGCCGGCTGCAGATCGTTTCTCCGGACCGCCGCCTGGCCGACGAGCTGGAGCGCATCATCCAGCCCGAGATCGCCCAGGTGGTGCGCGTGCCCCTGCGCGAAGCGGGGACCCGCCTGCCGGGGGAGCCGACGCCGACCATCGTGGTGCTCGATCTGCGCGAGGGCAGGCACACCCTGGACGACCTGCTGGCCATCCGAAGATCGCGACCCCGCTCCTCAGCGATCGCCCTGGTGGACACGCCGGAGCTGACCACCGAGGCCTTCGAGGCCGGCGCGGTGGCCGCCATCTCGGCGTCGCCCGAGGCCATCGCGGCCTGCTTTCACAGTCTGGTTCGCACCCTTCAGGACTCGGCCCCTGGCTCGACCGCGACCCACCGCGCGGGCTTCGCGCGCCTGCGGCGGGTGCTGGCAGACATCCGCTCCGGGCTGCTCTCGGCGACCATGGCCCTCAACCTGATGCACATCATTTCCGAGTCGGTGGAGCGGGCTGTGCTCTTTCTGGTGCGCCAGGACACTCTCGCGGCGCTCGGCGCCTTCGGTTTCGGGGCTGACGGCAGGCCGCTGGCCGAGATCACCCGCAGCCTGGTTCTGCCCATCGACTCCGACAACATCCTGGTGCGCTGCATCGCCGACGGCCAGCCGCGCTCCCTGGGTTTCGACCAGTCGAAGCTCCCGGAAAATCTGGGGCAGCTGCTCGGACGACCGCGCAACGGCCAGATCGTGGTCTTCCCGGTCATGGGCTCGGAGAGGGTCATTTCCGTGGTCTATACCGACAACGGATCCAGCAATCGTGCGATCGAAGATATCGAGCTGCTCGAGCTAGCGACCGCGCAGGTGGGCGTCGCCTTTGAGAACGAGCTTCTGCGGCGCAAGATCGACGACCGCTAGCGTCCGGTGATGGAAGCCAGCGGCACGATCGCCGAGAGTTGTCGATGAAGAGCCGGCGAGAAGGGACCGCTCGCGGAGCGGCTGGATCGGTGCCGCGCTCCGCAAGGCCCTGCCGGGAACGGTCGCCGTCGTGACGGGACTCGCGGCCCTGGCGCTGTGGGTCCTCTCCTGGGCCCCCAACGGCGGCTCCCTGGCGCTCGCCTTCGAGGCGGCCGACGCCCTCGAGCATCGCCTGGTTCCGTGGCGCGAGATTCTCGACTCGGCGCGTCCCCTGTGGATCGTCAGGCGCAGCGGGCCGGTGCCCGCGGCGCTCCGGGGGGCGCCCATACCGCCGGCCTTCTTTCTCGGCCCCGAGGGCGTTCGGGGCCGCGAGGGATGGGTGGCGGATCGCCTGCTCGCCAGCGGCTCCCAGGACGCCTTCGCCGGTCTGCGGGTGCCGCGCCTCGTTCTCGCCGCGTCGCACTACGGGGAAAGCTCGACGGCGGAGCTGGAGCTGGAGGCGCTGCCGGTCGACACGTCACAGAATCTGCTGCGCGTCCTCCTCGAGGCCCGCTGGGCGCGTCTCGACAGCGATCCCGAGAAGGTCCAGGAAGTGGAGCGCCGCGCCGCGCAGACCTTTGCCCGCACGCCGGCGGAGCATCGCCGGCAGGCCTTTTTGACCGCGTCCACGGACTTTCTCTCGCACCTCTACTCGGTCGCCCACGAAATCGGCCGTCACCAGCGGCGCAGGGTGGCGCGCGGTGAGGACCTGTGCGCCGCCCTCGGCCACTCTTCGACTCTCTTCGGGTCCTGGAAGCGGGCCTTTCTCTCGGGCGACTACCGCGGCTACGAGCCTCGGCAGCGCGCCGGATCCGGCGGCCGGGTCGACTGGGTGTGGACCCGAGACGCCCTGAGCGCCGACGATAAGCGGTGGCTGCTCGCCGAGCTGGGCCGCCACGACTCGGGGGATCCCGAGGTCGACTTCAGGGATCTATGCCCTCGATCGTAGGCTCTGGGTCCCCGCCGTATCGGAGTCTGATGATTCTGGTGCCGAAGAGCGCCGCGGGCGCCCGGGTCGACCAATTCCTCCCCCAGGCTCTGGCGGAGGTCCACGGGGTGGTTCGGTCGCGACGGGCGATTCGGCGCGCCATCGACGGCGGGGCCGTGTGGCTCGACGGCCGCCGGCTGCGCGTCAGCTCGCGCAAGGTTTGGCCGGGTCAGCGCCTCGAGCTGCGGCTCAGCCCTACGGAAGAGGCCGGGAGTCCGCCGCCGCGGGCCGAGGCTCCGCGCCTTGAGCCCGAGAGCATTCTCTACGAGGACCCGTGGCTGCTGGCGATCGATAAGGCGGCGGGCCTGCCGTCCCAGGCGACGCCCACCGACGCCCTGGGCAACGCCTTGGCCGCGGCGCGCGCCCGGGCGCGATCGCGCGGCGAGGACGGGCGGGAGATCGAGCTGTGCCATCGCCTCGATCGCGGCACTTCGGGAGTCCTGCTCCTCGCCAAAGGGCAGGAGGCGGTGGCGGCCACCTCGCGGGCCTTCGCCGAGCGGCGGGTGGAGAAGCGTTACCGCGCGCTGGTGGCCACTTCGTCGACCTCGGAGCTTGGCGACCGCGCTCCGCGGTGGACGATCGACCGCCCGCTCGCCAAGGCGGGAAGGACCATGGCGGTCGATCCCCTCGGCAAGGAGGCGATCACCGAAGTGCAGGTGCTCGAAGTCTCGAGCGGCGTGGCTTCCGTGGAGGCGCGACCGCTGACCGGGCGCCGGCATCAAATCCGCGTGCATCTGGCCGCCGAGGGGCTGCCGGTGCTTGGAGATCGGCTCTATCGAGGCCCCGGAGGCGCCGAGCCTCGAGAGGCTGAGCGCCTCATGCTGCACTCGGCGAGTCTGGCCCTCAAGCACCCGATGGACCCCTCGCGGGGCACCCTAAGCATCGCGGCGCCCCTGCCCCGGGACTTCGAGAGCCTCATCGGCTCCCTGCGCGGCGAGGGTCCGATCAGCGGCTGATCGAAACCGGCCGGAGCCGGATTCTCGACGGATCCGCGGGGTTTTCCACGAAAAGGGTGCTGGCGCTCAGGTTGTCGAAGAGCCACAGCCCGACCGTGCCGCCCGACACCTCCGCGGTGACCGGCTCGAAGTGCCGGGGGCGCTGCTGAATGCCGCCGGGAATCGTGGTGTAAAGGTTGGTCGGCAGCTTGACGAAGCGCGGCCGGGGTCCTAAGACGTCATCGATCAGCGCCATCTGTCCCGATCCGGCGTCGACGATCAGCGCCCGCGGGGTCGACGTGCTGCCGGTCTCGAGGGCGACGGGGATAAAGCGTCGCGCCGTGACGTTGAGCCTCTCGGCCTTGAAGAGCTCGAAGAGGTCGAAGGGAAGCGGGCGCTGCTGAAGCTGGGTGGTGCGCTCGGTGGGCGTTAGGAAAAAAGCGCTGCCGGTGCCGCTATCGATGATCAGATAAGCGACGGTCTCCTCGTCCGAAAGCAGAGAGGCGGCCGAGAGATAGCCGGTGGAGGTCGGAAGATCGGCCGTCGGCGTGATGGACATCTCGGGGTCGAGGTCCAGGAGGTTTCGGGCGTAAAGGCCCTTGCCGGTGGTGCCGTGGTAGAGGTAGGCGCCGACGGTGCGGCCGGCGGCGTTTCTGCGGCCCAGGAGCAAAAAGTTGAGGTCGCCGTTCGCGATGTCGCCAAAGGGTCGCCCGATCGTGGTGATGATCTTGCCGATCTTGTCGTTTCTGCCCAGATCTTCGAGAAACGCGGTGTAGCCGGTGGAGGTCTCCACGAAGAGCGCCTCGCGGCTGCTGCCGTCGCTTTGATGGATCGGCAGGAAGAGAATTTCGCCCGGCTGCGCGGCGGGGGTTTGAGGGCGCCCGATTTCCTGAAAGATATTGGTTTCCAGGCGGCGGCTGCGGACCGCTTCATAATCCCTCCGCACCTGATCGATCTTGGAGGTTCGGCCGCTGGTGAGGTCGACCGAGTAGAACTCGGTCAGCGCGCCGCCGCCGCCGTAGCGCGAGAGCACCACGCGGGAGGATTCGCCGGTGCTCTGGCCGCTCGCGGTGCGGGCGAGGGCGGGCGAGAGAAGGAAGGAGAGCAGGAGGAGACCGACCAGCGGTCCTCGGGCGGCCGGGCAGCGGGAACCGGGACAACACAGAGATCTTGATGTGGGCATTTCAGCCCAAGGAATACTACGAA
>JBCCLG010000213.1:0-7867 GCA_039027015.1 Acidobacteriota bacterium
CTGCTCGCCGATCTCTCTGCCCGCCCGCATGTCCGCTCGCTGCGCTGTTGCGCGGACTCTCATGTGCCGAGGAGGAGCCCCGCGGGTGGCGTAGAATCCTCGGCCAACGATGATTATCTCCGTCGCCAGCCTCAAAGGAGGCGTCGGCAAGACGACGACCTCGGTCAGTCTGGCGGCGGCCCTCGCCGAGTCGGGACACCGGGTCTTGTTGATCGACCTCGACCCCAACGGCTCCGCCTCCATGTCCCTCGGGATTCGTCCGGGCGGCCTGCCGCGGGGCATCGCCGACGCCATGCTGCGGGACTCGGGGATGGCCGAGGTGATCTATCCGAGCCGGGTCGAAAACCTTGACCTCATCGGCTCCTCGGTCGACCTGCGCCACGCCGACCTCGAGCTGGAGCAGCTGCGGCGCAGAGATCAGGTGCTGCGCACCGCCATGGCGCCGATCGTCGACCAGTACGACTACATCCTGCTCGACTGCGCGCCTGCCCTCAACGTGGTGATGCGCAACGCCCTGGTGGCAAGCGACGGCTTTGTAATCCCCTCGATGCCCCACTTCCTGGCCCTCGAGGGCATCGATCAGCTGGTGCAGGCGGCGGAACGCATCACCTGGCGATCGGGCCACAGGTGTCGTTTTCTCGGCGTGGTGCTGACCGCCGTCGACTATCGCGTCCGCGCCACGCGGCAGCGGGTGGCGGAGATTCGCGAGCGCTTCGGTACCCGGGTCTTTGCCGTCGAGATCCGCACGAACGTCAGCCTCGCGGAAGCCCCCGCCCTCGGCCAAACTGTTTTTCAATACGCCCCGCGCTCCACGGGCGCCAGGGCCTACCGCCTGTTGTGCGATGAATTGATGGCGCAGGCGCCGCCCGGGCGGGGCGGTAGCGACGCGCCCAAACCCTGATTTTCCGCCGGTTCGCCTCAAAACGGGTCTTTTTCGTCCCTAGTTGGGCCGAAAAGAAAACCTTTGCGCGTCGGGGCGCTAATAAAAGATATATGACGGGGACGGCAGGAACGCTCTCCTTGCCTCCCTCGATCGACCTCTCAAGCCCAAGAACTATAGAGGGGCGCGCCTAGCTAGAGCCCACCGGCTTTCAAGGCCCCTCGTTCGGACCGCCGGGACCTCCGAGAAATTTCCGGCGAGCCGCATCGCGGCGGCACAGGCCTCGACATCGCGATTCAGATCCCTCGGCTTTCACGCTGGATGGCCTGTATCTATCGAGAACGAGCTGAATAGAGCCGCACCGCTATCCAGACAGGAGACCTCCTGATGTCTGATCGAACCTCTCAAGTCTTGACCCCGAGCCTCCTCCTGGCGGCCGGAATTCTCGCTGGAACAGCGATCGCCGCCCTCTTCGACGGATTTTGGGTGCTCGCCGGCCCCTTGGCTTTGGCACTGGCCACGGTCACCGCCGGCTGGCTCCAGGAACGCATCAGCGTCGACCGTCGGTTTACCGGCGCGCTGTCGAGATCTCTCTTTCTCGCCTGCGTCGTGCTCGTGGCTGCCACCATCATCGCCCTCGGAGATCCGGCGCGGGTCGCTGCCATGGTGCCGATCCTGGGCGCCTGCGCTTCGGTTCCGATCTGGCTTCCCGCCAGGCGCTGCGTGCGCCGCGTTGACGGCGCCCTGGGTCGCTTCTAAAACCGTCAGGGCCTTCACGGCGGGGTGAAGCTATAAGATCCCGCCCATGTCAGATCAAGCCCCCCCTCTCGCGTCCGAAGAGTCCGGCGACCCCATCTCCAGCGAGAAGCGGGCCGCCCTCGACTACCACCGGCAGGGTCGTAAAGGGAAGCTCGAGGTCATCCCGACCAAGGCGACCTCCACCCAGCGCGACCTGTCTCTGGCCTACTCGCCGGGCGTTGCCGAGCCCTGCCTGGAGATTGAAAAAGACCCCCTGAAGGTCTTTGACTACACCGCCCGCGGCAACCTGGTGGCCGTGATCAGCAACGGGACGGCGGTTCTCGGGCTGGGGGATATCGGGCCCCTGGCCTCCAAGCCGGTCATGGAGGGCAAGGCGGTGCTGTTCAAGCGCTTCGCCGATATCGACGTTTTTGACCTCGAGCTCGACACCTCGTCGGTCGACGAGTTCATCCGGGTGGTCAAGGCCCTGGAGCCGACCTTCGGCGGCATCAACCTCGAGGACATCAAGGCGCCGGAGTGCTTTGAAATCGAGTGTCGCCTCAAGGACGAGATGAATATCCCGGTCTTTCACGACGACCAGCACGGCACCGCGATCATCTCCGCGGCGGCCCTGCTCGGCGCCCTGGAGGTGGCCGGCAAGAGCGCGGCCGACGTGCGCATGGTGATCTCGGGCGCCGGCGCGGCGGCGGTGTCGTGCAGGGCGCTCTACCTCGAGCTGGGCGTGCGGCCCGAGAACGTCATCGTCTGCGACTCTAAGGGCGTGATTTACCGCGGGCGTACCGAGCGCATGGATGCGCTCAAGGAGGACCTGGCTGTGGAGACCGACGCCCGCTCTCTGGCCGAGGCCCTCGACGGCGCCGACGTCTTCATCGGCCTGTCGGTGGCGGGCGTGGTCAGCCCCGAGATGCTGCGCTCCATGGCCAGCCGGCCGATCGTCTTCGCCATGGCCAACCCGGATCCAGAGATCGGCTACGAAGAGGCGGTGGCGGCCCGCGACGACGTGATCATTGCCACCGGCCGCAGCGATTTCCCCAATCAGGTCAACAACGTCCTCGGCTTCCCGTTCATCTTCCGCGGCGCCCTCGACGTGCGCGCCGTCAACATCAACGAGGCCATGAAGCTGGCCGCGGTCCACGCCCTCGCCGAGCTGGCCAAGGAAGACGTGCCCGATTCCGTGCTGAGGGCCTACGGCCTCGCCTCCCTCGAGTTCGGCGCCGAGTACCTGATCCCCAAACCCTTCGACCATCGCGTGCTTCTGCGGGTGGCGCCGGCGGTGGCGCGCGCGGCCATGGAAAGCGGCGTGGCGCAGGTGCCGATCGAGGACTTCGAGGCCTACGGACGGCGCCTCGAGACCATGATCTCGAGGCGTTTTGAGTTCATGCACGGCCTGATGGATCGCGCCGTCCAGCGCCCCAAGCGCATCGTCTTTCCCGAGGGCGAGAACGAAAAGATATTGCGCGCCGCCAAGCAGCTGATCGACGAGGGCATCGCCCATCCGATCCTGATCGCCCGTCGCGAGAAAATCGAGGACCATCTGCAGCGGCTCGATCTCGTGGAGGGCGAGAATCTGACCCTGGTGGACAGCGACCGCTCGGAGAATTTCGTGCGCTACGCCGAGGAGCTGCACAGGCTCAGGCGCCGAGCCGGGGTGACCCGCGACGACGCCCTGCGGCTGATGAAGACGCGCAACTACTTCGGCTCGATGATGGTGGAGATGGGCGACGCCGACGGCCTGATCTCCGGCCTCACCAGCCACTATCGCGAGACCCTGAGGCCGGCGCTGCAGACCGTCGGCCTGCGGCCCGGCTTCAGGCGCGTCGCCGGCGCCTTCGTGCTGCTCTTCCAGGATCGGCAGCTCTTTCTGGCGGACACCACCGTCAACATCGAGCCGAGCGCCGAGACCCTCGCCGAGACCGCGATCGCCACCGCGCGCTTCGCCCGCCACTTCGACGTGGAGCCGCGGGTGGCCATGCTCTCTTTCTCCGACTTCGGCTCCAATCCCCACCATGCCGCCGCCAAGATGAGGCGCGCCACGGAGCTGGCCCAGGAGCTGGAGCCCGATCTCGCCATCGACGGCGAAATGCAGGCCGACACGGCCGTCATGCGTTCGATCCTCGAAGAGAGCTACCCGTGGAGCCGTCTGCAGAAGCCGGCCAACGTGCTGATCTTCCCCGAGCTGCAGTCCGCCAATATCGCCTATAAGCTGCTCTGGCGGCTGGCCGACGTGGAGGCCATCGGGCCGATCCTTCTGGGGATGGGCAAACCGGTGCACGTGCTGCAGCGCGGCGTCGAGGTGACGGACATCGTCAACATGAGCGCCATCTGCGGGGTCGACGCCCAGGAGCGCGAGGACCTCTGACGGCGCCCGCGAGGGCTCGCTCGAGAAGATTCGACGGCGAGGGGCCCTCCGCGTACAATATGCCGTATGCGAATAAGCGAGCCTGTAGCCGGTGGTGCGTCGGCGTCCGGTCCGCAGACCCCATAGGAGGAATCCCTCATGAAACGTGGAATCGTCTTTATTCTCGCCGTGGCCCTCGCCGCTGCCGCAGCCACGCCCGCCTTTGCCGAGAAGCCCCGGATCGCGGTCCTGGAGTTCAAGAACAAGGCCAACAACCAATATTGGTGGAACGGCGGCGCCTCCGCCATGCAGGACGTCTTCGTCACCGAGCTGGTCAAGAGCGGGAAGTTCCGCGTGATGGATCGCGAGGCCCTCGCCTCCGTTCTGCGCGAGAAGAACCTGGCCCTCTCCGGCGACGTCGATCCCTCGACCGCCGTGCGCGCCGGCAAGCTGATCGGCGTTCGCTATCTGCTGACCGGCTCGATCACCGAGTACGGCATCGATGACGCGGGCGCTTCCGGCCCGGGCGTCGGCAATCTTCCCTCCTTCTCGGTCAAGCGGCGAAAGTTCACCGCCGCCTCCAACGCGCGCATCATCGACGCGCAGACCGGCGAGATCATCTGGGCCGACGAGGCGCGTGCCGAAGAGAAGAGCCGCAAGGTCCGCGTCGGCGGCTTCGGCGGCGGCGTTGACGATCGCCGGATGTTCGACAAGGTGATGAAGCCGGTGATCGCCGAGCTGGTGGCCAGCATCAAGGCCGCCGACCTCTGATTCAGCCCCGGTGATCGGGCGGCATCCTCCATCCTTTCCGCCCCGCTCTCATCGATCGATCCAGCAAGGGCCCGGCCTCGCCGGGCCCTTCGCGCGTCTGCCCTCATGACCCCCGCACCGCCCGCGCCGAGCCCGCGGTGACGGTCGCCTGGATCGGGCGGTATCATTCTCTGGATGAGCGCCTCCCAGTCCCCGTCCTCCCGCGCCCCTTCCGCCACCGCGGCCCTCGAGGGATCCCCGCCTGAGAGTCTGAGCGTCCAGGAGCCGACCCTCGAAGACATCCGAGCCGCGCGCGAGGCCCTCGAGGGGCGGGTGCTGCGCACGCCGCTGTGGCGGTGGCGGGGGCGCGAGATCCTCGAGCACCTGGGATCCGAGACTCGGGTGATGCTCAAGCTCGAGCTTTTTCAGCACGGCGGCACTTTCAAGGCCCGCGGCGCGCTGCTCTCGATGCTGGCCTTGGGGCCGGAGGAGCGGGCGGCGGGCGTGACCGCCGTCAGCGCCGGCAACCACGCCATCGCCGTGGCCTACGCCTCGTCGATCGTCGGCACGTCGGCTAAGGTGGTGATGCCCGCGACCGCCAATCCCGCCCGGGTCGAGACCTGCCGGGCGTGGGGCGCCGAGGTGGTGAGCGTCGAGGGCGGCGTGCACCGAGCCTTCGAGGAGGTGCGGCGTATCGAGCGCGAGGAGGGCCGCACCTTCGTGCATCCCTTCGAGGGTCGCCAGGTGGCCCTTGGAACCGGCACCCTCGGTCTCGAGATGTGCGAGCAGGCGGCGCCGTCGGACCTCGAGGCGGTGATCGTGCCGATCGGCGGCGGCGGCCTGTGCGCTGGGGTCGCCAACGCGGTCAAGAAAAGGCTGCCGGAGTGCCGGGTCTTCGGGGTCGAGCCCGAAGGGGCCGACACCATGCACCGAAGCTTCGTTGCCGGCGAGCCGCGCGCCATCGATCGGGTGCGCACCGTGGCGGACAGCCTCGGAGCTCCGCACGCCGAGCCCTATAGCTTCGACCTCTGCCGCCGCTTTGTCGACCGCCTGGTCAAGGTGGACGACGACGCCCTGCGCGCGGCCATGGGGCTGCTCTTTCGCGACGCCAAACTGGCCGTCGAGCCGGCCGGCGCGGCCGCCACCGCGGCGCTTTGCGGTCCGCTGCGCGAGGAGCTGCGCGGCAAGACCGTGGGCGTCCTCGTATGCGGCTCCAACATCGACCTCGAGACCTTCGGAGCGCAGGCTTCGGGCCGTCCGCCCGGGAGCTGACGACCGTGAGCTCGCCCGTCGCAGGCCCGTCGATTCTCCCGCTCCTGCTGGAGCTGCAGAATCTCGACCGCGTGCCGCGCCTCGGCTACTCCCTGCGCGGCGTCACCGATCCCGAAAGCGTGGCCGAGCACGCCTTTCACGTCGTCTTCCTGGTGTGGGCGCTGGCGGGCCGCGAGCCCCAGCTCGACCGGGCGAGGGCCGTCGAGATCGCGCTCGTGCACGATCTGGCCGAGGTGCGCTTCGGCGATCTGCCCAAGACCGCGGCCCATTACCTCCCCGTCGGCGCCAAGGCCAGCGCCGAGAGGGCCGCCCTGGGCGATCTGCTCCGTCCCGTGATCTCTCAGCGAGAAAACGCGGTCGAGCTGCTCGACGAATACCAGGGCGGCGCGAGCGAGGAGGCGCGCTTCGTGAAGGCCTGCGACCGCCTCCAGCTGGTGATCAAGGCCTTCGCCTATCACCAGGCGGGCAACGGACGAGTCGAGGAGTTCATCGCCGGTCTCGAGGGCTTTGACGCCGGCGGTTTCGCCAGTCTCGAAGGCGTGGTGCGGGAGCTCATCCGCGAAAAGAGCGCCTCAAAAGACCCGACCGCCTGAGCCCGCACTCAAGGTCGCTGCGGGACCGCCTCCGCTGCGGCGCCCGGGGGTCTGCGCGCGGCTCCTCAAACTCGCGGGAGCTCCCGACTTATCGCTGTGGACCGCCAAGGAGGCGGATTCTCATCCGTTGAGAGATCCCCATGAATCTCGCCCAGACCTGCCAACCCACCAGCATGCCCCGCACGACTCCAGAGCCGGGACCGACTACTCAGACACGTTCGGAGCCGTGCTCGATCCCCCGCGCTTCTAGGTCGCTCCGGGTTGGTCGCTGCCGTTTCTGAGTTTCGAAGCAGGACCGATGCCGCGGGCCGCTGCGGGATCGCCTTCGCTGCGGCGCCCGGGGGTCTGCGCGCCCTCGTCGCGGGGAGGGAGGGGGGCGTCACCCTGCAGCGACCGGAGCCCGGAGCGATCAGGAGCCGGGGGCCAGCGGAGGGCAGCACCTCGCAGGACCTCTCCGCCTCGGTAGCCCCTATCAGCTGCGAGCAAGCCGAGCGGAGAGCCTAAACCGGCGAAACGGCAGGCTCCTCGGCGTCCGAGGCATCTTCGCTCACGCGATCGAGGTCCACCCCGCGCTTTTTGAGGCTGCTGCGAAGCTTCCCGTGAACGTCAGCGCCGAGCAGATGGTGCGAGGTGTCGAGAATATCGGCCACCACCCGGCGCAGCGGGCGAGAGCCGCTCCAATAGCGCTCCGCCCAGGGCTCGAGATCGCGACTGAAGGCCTGGGCGAGCACCGCCAGAGCGAGCACCAGGTCGTCCATATAGCCCGTCGGTCCAAGAATCGCCTCGGGCAAGATGTCCAGCGGCAGCACAAAATAAGCGAGCGCGCTGCCGATCAGCATCCGGCTGGACTTGGGAACTTCCTTGTCGAGGGCCAGGCGCATCAGCAGCACGAAGACGTCGGGAATCAGCAGCAGCGCGCTGGTGGTGGCCGGAGCGAGGCTGCCGGCCTTGCTGTCGATGAAGGCGGCGATTCTGGCGCGCAGCCGGTCGTAGAAGCTCAGCAGGCCGCCGGAGGGCAGCTCGTCGTCCTCGATTCGCTCGGAGAGCTCGGTGAGCGCCTCCACACTTTCTCCGCCTCGGGTGTCATCGCTCATCGCTTGGCCGCCCCTGTGATTCGTCGCCGTTTCGCACTCGATCGATCCTCTTTATGCCGCACAGCGTCATTGTAGCGTGATCAGCCTACCGCGGCCCGGGAGCTCGCCCCGGGCGAGGCGGAGGCCGAGCGGCGAAGCTAGAGGACGTAGGCCAGGGCGAGACCGACCTGGGCGAACATCA
>JBCCLG010000214.1:0-7865 GCA_039027015.1 Acidobacteriota bacterium
AACAGCCGAAGCTGCCGGGTGCCGCCCAAGGGGAGAGCGCGGCATAAGGACCAGGACGCTAGGCAGCTGAAGGCGTGGACGGCGAAGAGCGGCAGCAGAAGCTGCCAAAGATCCTGCCGCGCGCCGCCCTGAACGCTCCTCGCCACCTCGGCGGCGACCAACCCCGCCTGCAGAAAGAGCAGCAGATAGAGGGCCAGCCGCCAGCGCCGCGCCAGGATGGGGTGCATGGTGGAGGGCCCGCCGTCAGTTTCGGATCACCACTCCGCCAAAGAGCGCAAAACCCGTCACCGTGAGCCTCTCGCTGCCCAGCGGCTCTCCCAGCTCCGCGCTCGGCTCGGTCTCGTCCTCAAAGCCGCCGATCACGGGAATGCCCTTGGCGGTGACCTCCCAATGGGCGGGCACCTTGATCTCGACGCCGCCAAAAAACGCGAAGGCGTCGATCACCGCGCGCTGGCCGGCAGCGATCCGCGCGCCGGTGAGATCGATCTCGCAGCCGCCCATCACAGCCATCATGTCTCCTCCCTTGAAGCTCGGAGAGCTGTTGGTGCACACCGAGCCGGCCATCACCGCCATCTGGTTCACCGACTCGCCGTCGCGCGAGCGGGTTTCAACGCGCGGCGTCAGCAGCACGTAAAGACCGACGGCGATCAGCAGAGCGGGCCAGAAAACGTCGAAGGAGAGGGGCGAGAATCCGAGGTTCTCGAGCAGGAGCCACAGCCCCAGGATGGCCAGCAGCGAGCCGGCGACGCGGCTGCCGCCCGGGTTGATCCACTTGCCCGCACCGGCCGCGATCAGCAGGGCGGGCCAGTAGTCCCACAGCTCATCGGCCATCACGTAGCCGAGGCGGTCCAGGCTGTAGACAATGCCGATGGCGATCAGCGAAAGGCCGAAGATCAGCTTGGAGACGGCGACCGTCTTCTCGGTACGCTGCGGGGCGTACGGACTTTCTGTCACGGGGTCTCCATCGGCGCCGTGGCCGCGGCGTGAGGCGATCTCTTCGGCGAAGCGAGGCTGCCGTAGACCATGCCTGCGCCGGCCACGATCACCAGCAGCGGCCACGTCTCGCCAAGGCTCACCAGATCCTGGGTGTGGAGCAAAAAGGCTGAGCCCAAGGAGAGTCCCCAAAGCCCCTTGGCGATCCGGCCGGCGACCAGGTCCGAGAGGCCCCAGCAGAGGATGGTCACGGGCCAAAGACGCCTGAGGGCTTCCTCACCGCCGGGCCACAGATCCTGCTGGACCGCGAAGACCACGGCGCCCGCCGCGATCAGGGTCAGCCCGAAGATCGTCTCCCCTCGCTGCTTTTTGCTCATAACGCTGCTCCTCACGAGCCGATGGTTGCCTGTCTGATCCACGGAGGATACGACGCGCGGCGACGGAGTGACCGACCGGGCCGGCGAACGGCGGCCTCGGGCCGGCGAGCGGCGCCCGCTAGCCCGGCGACGGCAGCAGGCGCACGCCTTCCGCGCCGACCCGGCTGGTCGCCGCGTCGCACTCGAGACCGCCGCTGCGCCGTGCCGCCTCGGCCATGGCCTCAGCCGCCACCTCCGCCGCGGCGTGGCCCCGACAGAGCGCGAAGACCGTCGGTCCCGAGCCCGAGAAGCTACAGCCCAGAGCCCCCGCCTCTCGGGCCGCCTCCTGAACCGTGCCAAAGCCCGGCACGAGGTGGCGCCGCTTCGGCTCCGCCACCGCGTCCACCAAAGAGCGGGAGAGCAGACGCCAGTTCTCGGTGTAGAGCGCGCTGATCAGCGCTCCGAGGTTGGCCCACTGGCGGGCGGCGGCGGCGAGCTCCACCTCGCTGCCCAGGGCCTCGCGGGCAGCGCGGGTCTCGACTTCAACATGGGGCCTGATCAGCGCGCAGAAAAGACCTTCGGGTACGGGAAGCTCGACCACGTCGAGCGGCTCGGCGCTTCGGATCAGAACCAGGCCGCCGTAGAGCGACGGCGTCACGTTATCCGGATGGGCGCTGCCGCAGGCCACCCGCTCGCCCTCGAGGGCGCAGCGCAGGAGCAGCTCCCGCTCGGGCTCGATTCCCAAACCCTCGGCCGCCGCCCGCGCCGCGGCGACGCCGCTCGCGGCGCTCGAGCCCAGGCCGCTCGCCAGGGGCATGCGCTTATGTACCCGCAGGGCGATGCCGACCCGGGCCGTCTCGAAACCCGCGGCCGCCAGCAGGGACCTGACGGCGACGCCAGCGGTATTGCGCGCGGCGTCCCTCGGCAGTCGGCCGCCGTCGCCGGTCATCTCGACGATCGCAACGCCCGGCTCTTCGCGGATTTCGGCTACCACTTCGTCGCCGAGGCCGTCGACGGCAAACCCCAGGCAGTCGAACCCGCATGCGACGTTGGAAACGGAGGCCGGCGCGAAAGCACTTGAGGAGGACAGGCCGGAAGAAGGCGGAGCAGACATGGCCGCCGACTCTACAGACAAGGCCGAGAGAATTCCAAAGCGCAGCGCGGCGTAGGCCCCCCTCGACGGTCGGATAGAATCGCGCCTCAACGCAGCATTCCGAACGCTTTGAGCCTCGCCTCCCGCGGTCGATCTGGGGGGCGTCGCGCCTCCGCCGCTGCCGCGCGTCTCAACCTCGACCTTCTGCTGCTCATCCACCGACACCCTATGAAGCGCCGACGCCAGCCGAAAACCCACGATTGGGCACCCTATCTCGCCGACGAAAAGTACGTGCGCCCGTTCGCCAGCAACGCGCCGCGGCTGATCGGCCTCGCCTACGCCAATACATACGAGGTCGGCATGTCGAGCCTGGGCCTTCAGCGCACCTACGAGCTGCTGAACGACACCCCGGGATGGGGCGCCGAGCGACTTTTCTCGAACGGTACCGGACGCCCCCTCTCGGTGGAGAGCAACCGACCCCTCGACGACTTCGGCTGCGTGGCCTTCTCGGTCTCCTTCGAGGAGGACTATTTAAACCTCCTCCGCATGCTCGATCGAGCCCGGGTCCCTCTGCGCCGCGAAGAGCGCCACGAGTGGCACCCCCTGATCGTGATGGGAGGCTCCTGCGCGGCCATCAACCCGCTGCCGATGGCGGCGTTTATCGACATCTTCGCCCTCGGCGCCGCCGAGAACTTGCTGCCCGAAATGCTCCCCGCCCTGGCGGAGGAGAACGATCGCGAGGCGCTGCTCGACCGCCTGGCGGAGGTTCCGGGCTTTTACGTACCCGCCCGTCACGACCCGGAGAACAACGGCAATAAGCCCCGGCTGCGCAAGCTCGAGCTGACCCTCGAGCAGATGCGCGAGCCCGGCCACCTGCCGAGCAGCTGTATCGTCACCCCGCGCACCGAGTTCACCAATAAATTCCTGGTCGAGATGTCCCGCGGCTGCCCCGAGAAGTGCCGCTACTGCTGGGCCACCTTCGGCATGGGCAAATTTCGCTGGCACCCCACCGACTTCATTCTCGAGAGCTTCGAGAGGGCCCGCCCGGTGACCGATCAGGTGGGCTTCCTGGCTACCGCCGTGGGCGATCATCCGGAGATCGGCAAAATTCTCAACGAGGCTCTCAAGCGGGGGTTTCGCTCCTCGGTCTCCTCGATTCGCATCCCGGCGGTCAAGCCCGAGGTCCTAGAGCCCCTCTACGCCTCCGGGGCGCGCTCGATCACCCTGGCCCCCGAGACCGGAAGCGACCGCCTTCGCTTCCTCATGAACAAGCCGATTCCCAACTCCGTGCTGCTCGAGAAGGTCAAGCTGATCTTCGAGCACGGCATGACCCAGCTCAAGCTCTACTTCATCCTCGGCCTGCCCGACGAGACCGACGACGACGTGCGCGCCATCCTGGAGCTGGCCGGCCAGTGCCGTGACCTGATGCTCGAGCGCGCCTCGAAGACCGGCGTGATCGGAAATATCCACCTGGGGTGCAACCTCCTCATCCCCAAGCCCTACACCCCTTGGCAGCGGGAGGCCGTGGCCGACGAGAAAGAGCTGAAGCGCAAGATCTCGATGCTGCGCAAGGGCGCCGCCCGCATGGCCAACGTCTCCCTGAGCATGATGTCGCCCAAGCAGGCCATGTGGCAGACCTTTCTCTCGCGCGCCGGCAGCGACGCCCATGTGCCCATCGAGCGCGTCTCCCGAGGCCAGCCCATCGCCTCGGTGATGCGCGAATTCGCCCCGCAAATTCACCCTGAAGTCTTCGGCACTTTTCCGCAAAAGCTCCGCTGGCATTTCCTGCGCATGTGATCGCGGCAAGATTCGAAGACTTCCCGCCTCGTCCCGTCTATTGATTTTCATTCGAGAGAGAAACTCGGCCCGCTTCACCCCTCCAGGAGGATCGCTATGTTTCGCCATCTCAACGACGTCGCCGTCACGGCCACGCGCTCGGCTCGAGCCGCGGCCGTCGCCCTGGTAGCGGTCGCCGCTTTCGCGCCGGCCGCTACGGCCGATCTATGCACGCTGGACAACGTGCCGGCGGCCACCCTTCTCCTTCCCTATTTCGAGGTCGACCTCGTGCGGGACGACTGCATCTCGACCCTCTTCAGCGTCAACAACGCGTCCTCGACGCCGGCCGTGGCGCACGTGACCTTTTGGACCGACTGGTCCCAGCCGACTCTCGATTTCGACATTTTCCTCACCGGCTTTGACGTGACCACCGTCAATCTGCGCTCGGTCTTTCTCGACGGCGTCCTGCCGGTGACCGCGGACGCGCAGTCCGACCCCACGGACACGATCAGTCCCCACGGCAACAACCCCGTGTGGGACGGCACGTTCGACGCGCCGCCCAACTGCGCCAACTTTTTTCCGTTCAGCAATCCGGTGATCGGCGAGGCCAACCGCGATCGCCTGATCAACGGCCATACCGGGCAGCCGGTGGCGGCGGGCGGCGGGCTGTGCAGCGGCCAGAGCTTCGGCGACGGCATCGCGCGCGGGTACATCACGATCGATAACGTGGTGCGCTGCTCCCTCGAATTCGCCAGCGACCCGGGGTATTTCGGCGGCGCCGACCCGGTGGCTTCGGATGAGAATCAGCTGTGGGGAGACTTCCTGATGTGGGATCCGGGCGAGAACATCGCTTTCGGCCATCCCCTGGTGCACATCGAGGCGGACCCGGACTTCGACGCCTCCTCGACGCCCACCGGCATGACCTTCTACGGCCGCTACACCTCACCGAGCGGGCTCGACCATCGCGAGCCTCTGGCCAGCACCTGGGCCACCCGCTATCTGAACGGTGGCGCCTTCGACGGCGGCACCGACCTCATCGTGTGGCGCGACTCCACCCAGAACGGCGACTCCAACGCCTTCTTCGAGTGCGGCGTCGGCCCCGACTGGCTGCCCCTCAACGAGACCGAGGTGGTGGCGTTCGACGAGCAGGAAGACGCCGTGGAGCTCTGCTTCGACGAGGGGGGCGGCGTCGTTTCTCCGCCGCTGGGCCCCAACGATCCAGCCTGTTTTCCGCTCGAGACCCAGAGGGTGAGCGTCGGCGAGGGCGACCTCACGCCGCCGTCCGACTTCGGCTGGCTCTTCTTGAACCTCAACATCACCGACGACATCAGCAGCGACGTGGACTTCGGGATCAACGGTGACATCGCCCAAAGCTGGGTGGGCGCGATCCACACCGCCGAGGGCCTTTACCAGGTGGGCTTCGGGGCGATACCGCTCGCCAGCTCGTGCAGTGACGTGAGCCCCACCCTCACCGGCCTGTTCACGGTCCCCGGCCTCGGCGAGTGACCGGAACCGCACCGCGGCGCAATCCCCGGGCGCGAGGAGGCTCCTCCTCCGCCGGCGCGCGGGGTCGCCGCGGCGCGTGCACGGCGGCGTCGAGAGAGAACTTCAGGACCGATGGGGCGGCACCAGGACCCTGAGAGCCTCGCGCCGCACCGTAACCCGGCAGGGTAGGGGCACGGGCAGCACGTCGCCGTCGACCTGGAGGCCGAAGGGCAAAGGGCCCAGAATCTCCAGCTCGCGCACCCGGAGGTAGCGTACGTCCGGTCGCTCGAGGTGCCTGCCGAGCAGGACGGCGAGGAAGAACTTCGCCAGGGCCCAGCGCCCCGGGGTCTCCAGCAGCACGAGATCGAGAATGCCGTCGCGTGGCTCAGCCTCCGGCGCCAGCCGCACGGGACCGCCGAAAAACGGAATGTTGCAGGCGGAAAAGAAAGCCGCGCGCACGGTGTCGCCGCCGACTCGCAGCTCCATCATCGGGCTGTCGTAGCTCAGGAAGACGCGCAGCCCCTTGGCGCCCACCGCCGCCACGCCGAAGAGGCGCTTCATGACCGAGCTCTGCTGCGCCATCACCGCGGCGTCGATCCCGCCCGAGGCCATCATCAAGAACGGAATCTCCCCGGCCATGCCGACGTCGATCGTGCGCACCTCGGCGCCGGCCAGCGCCCGGGCGGCGGCCAGCGAGCTGCGCGGCTGACGCAGCTCGTAGGCCAAAACGTTGGCCGTACCTTCGGGCAGGGCGCCCCAGGCACACACGAGAATTTACTGATTTTCCGCTATCACTGGGTGGTGAATGGATACACGTTAAGCCCGACATTCTCTCCGAAATCGTCAATGATGAATCTATCGCAATCGACATTGAAACAACACGCTACAAACCTATAAACACAACGGTTTACCATAATGCTCGAGAAATATCGCTGCGCCAAGCTGGATTCACACACGACAGTAAATTTATTAATAGCTCGTGGTTGGATTTTTTCGAGCGATATATTGTGCCTTCGCTAGTTGGTCATATTGACTACGAGTGCGTCGTCGAATCGATCGACTACTCAAACAAAGAGATTAATGTACAAACCTCTAAAGGCATTAAGCGGGCCGATAAAGTGATTTTAACGGCGCCCGTCAAAACCCTGCAGCAAGGGGCCATTGAATTTAGACCTCCACTGCCAAAATCAAAACAAAAGGCCATCGACAAGGTACGTGTGTGGGACGGGTGTAAAGCTTTCATCCAGTTTACAAACGCCTTCTACCCAACGCTCTACAGTATTGGAATTAAACCATCTAGCGCAGGGCAAAAACTATTTTACGACGCGGCCTATGGACAGCGGTCGTCGCAAAACGTGTTGGGATTGTTTGCCGTCGGTGTCGCAGCACACCAGTATCAGAGTTTCGACGATGAATCTCGAATCGACTTCTTACTCAGTGAGCTCGATGAATTGTTTGATGGACAAGCCTCGCCCAATTACGTTAAACACGTGTTTCAAAACTGGACCGCTGAGCCCTATGCCCGCGGAGCCTACGTGTTAGATTATGAAAACTGGCGGCGCGTGCGCACATTGGGTCGCAGCGTCGGGGGGCGGCTTTTCTTTGCCGGTGATGCCTACACCACTGGCGAGGACTGGAGCAGTGTGCACGCCGCGGCTCGATCGGCACAGCGAGCGGTCCAAGAAATACTCACTTTAGGTAACTAATAAAGACGAAGGTTTCATATTTTTCGATACACTAGACCTCAGCCAAGAAGTGGCTTACTCTATTAGACAGTTGTATACCCGAGCTGATTTTCATGACCGATAAAAAACACCCCAATAGTAAGCCGCAAACCAATTCAAAAGCCGAACCAGAGCGACGCAAGTTGCTAAAGACGTTTGTCATTGGCGCAGGGTCAGTAACCTTTGTTAAATACACCGCGGCAGACGCTCAAACCGAAGTGGTCCCTCCTGTGGTGAGTTTAATTTTGGATGACGATGACACTCCCATTCAAGAATTACAGCTCGAACCAGCGCAAGCTGGTGGCGATCAAGTCGTTGCTATCCCAGACGGTGCCACCGAAATGGACGTTGCCGTCTACGGCGCGGGTGGCGCGGGCTCAGGCACATCGCAGTCGTCGGGTGAAATCACGTATTTTGCTGGCAATGCGGGCGGCACTGGTGGAGGCGCGTCCGCCAATTTTGATTTAAGCGGTATTAACTCTTTAACGGTTCAAGTAG
>JBCCLG010000215.1:0-7861 GCA_039027015.1 Acidobacteriota bacterium
GCCAGCAGCAGCTGGCCGGCTTCGTGCGCCGCATCGCGGCCGACCGCGTGCTGCTGGAGCAGGCCCGGCTGGTGGGCGCCGACCAGGATCCCGAGTTTCAAAAGATCGAGCGCTCTCTGCGCCGCGAGCTGTACTCCAACGACTACCTCGCGGTGTTGCCCCGGCCCGAACCCCTCGAGGTGGAGCGGCTCCGGGAGTATTACGACGAGAACATCGAGGAATTTAAGCGCGAGGAGAAGCGGCAGGTTTTCCACATCTTCAGGCGCTACGACGCCTCGGGGGGCCGAGATCAGGCCCTGGCCAATCTGGCCGCGCTGCGCGACAGGCTCGAAGGAGGCGAAAGCTTCGAGCGCCTGGCGCGGGAGCATTCGCAGTCGGAGACCCGCTTTCAGGGCGGGCTGATCGGCTTGGTCGGGCGCGGCACCTTTCCCGCGGACTTTGACGACGTGGTCTTCGCTCTCGAGGACTACGTGCCCAGCCAGCCCGTCGCGACGACCGACGGCGCCCATCTCTTCCTGGTGCGCTTCAGCCAGGACGCCCGCGACTTCGCTTTTGAGGAAGTCGCTCCCATGATCCGCCAGCGCCTGGAGGAAAACCGCCGCTACGATCGCCGCATCGAGGCCGCGGAAGACCTGCCGCGCCCCGAGCCCTTCTACCTCGCCTCCCCCGCCGAGCTGCAGCAGATTCTCGCCCTCGGCGACCCCGCGACCGTGGTGCTTCGAGTGGGCGATTTCGCCCTGGGCGTCGCCGAATTCCGCGAGCAGGTGAGCGCCGCCCGCCGCGAGCTCGGGCCCCGGGCCCAGCCGGATCTTCCGGCCCGGGTGCTGGCCGATCTGCAGAGCCGCGAGCGCATCTATCAATTCCTGCGCGATCAGGGCCTCGAAAAAACCCCGCCCCCCGCCTATTTCGAGCGGCGAGATCGCGAGCTGGTGGAGTTCTTCGCCCGCCGCGCGATGACCACCTCCATGGAGCGGCAAACCGAGGCCATCAAGAGCCACTACGACAACAATAAGATGCGCTTCGCTTCTCCCATCAGGGTTCAGCTGGAGGCGCTGACCGTCCCGATCTCGGATGACGGCCTGGCGGTCTCAGAGGCCCTCGAGAGGGCGCGCGGCCCCCTCGACGCGGGAGCTGAAACCCTCGAAGCCCTCGCCGAGCGCTACGGCGGCAAGGTCGAGGACCTAGGCACGCTCTCGGCCGAGCGCATTCAGGCGCTCGCGCCCCGGGCGCTGCGCTTTCTCTTCACGCTCGAGCCCGGCCAGCATACGCCGCCCCTCACCCGCGGCAAAGCTCTGCGCGTATTCAAGGTTCTCGGGCGTCAGGAGCCGCAGCCCCGGCCGCTGGCGCTGGTGCGCGAGGCCGTGGTGCGGGACTATTTGACCCACCATTCGGCGCAGGTTTTCGAACAGGTCACCGATCAGCTGCTCGAGCAGGCCGGCTACCGCCTCTTCGAAGATCGCCTGGCCGGCGTTACTCTGGGCGAGCCGCCGTCTCCTTCTTGAGGGTCGAAGGCTCCCGGTCTATCGACGGCGCGAGGCGCTCGATCCACTCGAGGCGCAGGGCGTTGGCGATCTCGGTAGCGCGCCGGGTGCCCAGCAGGTTTTCGGCACGATCCCGGGCTTCCTCGAAAGTCTGCGGCCTAGGCTCCTCGACGGCCAGAACCCGGAAGATCCAGAGCCTCTCCCCCTCCTGGACGAGCCCGGTGAGCTCGCCCGGCGCGGTGCCGGGCACCGCCCGGGCGGTGCTCAGGCCGAAGGTGCCGCGCAGGGCGCGCTGGGAAAACCACCCGAGCCGTCCGCCTTGGGTGGCCGAGTCGTGACGGGAGTGCTCTTCGGCCGCCGCCTCGAAGGAGACGTCGCCAGCGGCCAGGCGGCGCATCAGCCGGTGCCCGCTCGCCGTGACTTCGCGAACGCGCTCGGGGGGAGCCGCGGGCAGCAGAATGGCCGCCAGCTCGAAGTGGCGAGGGCGCTCGAAGCGGCCTCGATCGGCCTCGAAATACTCCCGGATCTCGGCCTCCTCAAGGGGCGCGAAGCGCTCCTCCACCCGCCGCACCGTCAGCGCCTGCTCGAGCACCGCGTTCTCCGACCACGCCAGGGAGCGCCTCTCCTCGGCGGTCAAGAGCCCCCCCTCCTCGGCCTCGCGGCGCAGCAGGGTCAGGAGCGCCAGGGACTCCGCCAAATCCCGAATGCGCTCCCTCGAAAGCCCCTCGAGCGGCGTTTTGATCCGGCTCGCCAGCTGACCGGCGGTGAGCGCGCCGCCCAGAAAGCGGACCACCACGGCGCCCGGGGCGGGCGGGCGCGCTGCCTCGAGGGCCTCCCAATCGAGGCGGATCTCGGCGCTCTCGATCAGCTGGCGCCGCTTTTCTGCCCAGGCCCGGCGCAGGGCCCGCTCGGTCAGCCGGCCGCGGGCGATCTCGCGCAGCTCGGCGTCGCTGCGCACCACTTTGGGGATGATCTTCTCGCAGTAGAAGAGAGTCAGGCCGTCGGGTGCCTCCACGATTTCGCTGACCTCTCCGGCCTCGAGCCCCATCACCACGGTCTCCACCGCCGGGGGCAGCATGCCGCCGTACACGTTGCCGATCAGCCCTTTTTGAAAGCGCGTTTGGGACTCCGAATGGGCGGTGGCCAGATCGGCAAAGTCCGCCTCGCCGCTCTTCACCTGCCGCCGCCACGACTCCATCCAGTCGCGGACCCGCCGCTTTTATTGGGCGCTAGCCGACGGCGGGTACCCCCGGGAGAGGTTGCGGATTCTCCAGCGCTGGGGAAGGGTGAAGGTGCCGCGCATCTCCTGGAATTTGGCCTCCACCTCGGCGTCCTTCGGCCGCGACTCCCGGCGCAGGGCGCGCTTGATGGCCGTCTCGTAAATCCCCGAATGGCGCCCCGCGATCTCGAGGCGGATCTCCGGCTCGCGGTCGATCCCGAGAAGCCTGGCCTCGGCCGCCAGGGCCTTGGTCAGAATCAGGCCGTTGATCTCGCTCACCTCAGGCTTCGAACCGGCCGGCGCGCGCGTTCGGCGGTCTTGGGTGGCGCGCCAGGCCTCGATCTCCGAGGAGTGCACCGGCGCGCGGTAGCTCGCCAGCTCGGCGCCCGGCTCATAGGCCGCCGGCTCGTCCGCGGCGGCGAGCGGCGCGAGGCAGAGGCCCAGGGCCGCGAGCCCCAGAATTTTGCGGGGCGCACGCCGCGGATTCCTAGTCGCCGCAGCCCGTCCTTTCGACTTCTCAGTCTTTCTCATCGGCCCCAAAGTATAGGTTAAGCGCTCATGCTCAAAGATCGCTCCTTCGTCCTTCTCCTCGCCTGCTTTCTGCTCTCGGGCATGGCTGGCCTGGTGTACGAAACCGTGTGGACCCAGCAGTTTGGCCTGGTTTTCGGAGCCTCGGAGCTGGCGGTGGCGACGGTTCTGGGCGCCTATATGGCGGGCCTGGCGGCGGGCGCGGCGGCGGCTCGCCGAATGCTCGATCGAGTGCGCCGCCCGGTCAGGGTCTACGCGCTTCTGGAGCTGGCGATCGCGGTCTCGGCCCTGGCGGTGCCCTTCGCCCTCGGAATCGCAGGCGCGCTGCAGAAGGCGCTTCTGGGCGGCCTCGATGTGCCTCCCGAGGCCGGCTCCCTACCCTCGGCTCTTTTTTACCTGGTCGCCACCTTCGCGATTCTCTTTCTGCCCACCGCCTTCATGGGCGCCACCCTGCCCCTTTTGGCCCGGCACGCGGTGCGCACCGAGGCCGAAATCGGGCCGCGGATCGGCTGGCTCTACACCTCAAACACCCTGGGAGCGGCCTTGGGTACGCTGGCGGCGGCCTTCCTGCTGCTGCCGAACCTCGGCCTCGGAAAGACCGTCTACGTGGCCGTCGCGCTCAACGCCCTGGTCTTCCTGCTGGCCATGAAGCTGCCCCAGCCCGCCGGATCCGAGCGCTCCGCGGGCGATGGCGAGGCGCCCGAGCCCGACCCTGCCTCCCCGGCTCCAGGGGCCCCCGAAGCGTCGGCCCAGGGCGAGGCGGCCGCCGGAGAGCCCGGATGGGCGAGCTGGAGCGCCAGCGGAGCGTTCATCCTGCCGCTGGTTTTCTTCTCGGGCTTTGTGTCTTTCACCTGGGAGGTGCTGTGGAGCCGGCTTCTCGGTCAGCTTCTGGGCGGCACGATCTACGCCTTCGGCACCATGCTGGCGACCTTTCTCACCGGCATCGCCCTGGGCTCGGCCCTGGCCTCGCGCCTGGCCACCTCCAGACGGCGCGCCCGCCTCGGCTTCGCGGCCAGCCAGCTCGGCATGGCGCTTCTCTCCTGGGGCGCTTTTCTCGCCGTCGACCTGCTGCCGGAGCTGAGCCGCAGCTTTGGCGGAGCGGGCTCCTCCCTCGCCCGCAGCGTGGCCCTCGCCTCGCTCACCCTGCTGCCCGGCGCCCTCTGCGTGGGCGCGACCTTTCCCTTTGCCGTGCGCATCCTGACCCGCGACGCGGACGACGCCGGGCCGGCGAGCGCGCGGGTCTACGCGACGAGCACCGTCGGGGCGATCGCCGGCGCGATCCTGGCGGGCTTTCTGCTCCTGCCGGCCCTGGGCTTTGCCGGCACGGCGTCCCTCGCCATCGCCGTCAGCCTGCTTCTGGCGACCGCGACCGCCCTCAGCCTGCGGCCGGCGCCGCGGCCGGTTCTGGCGGCGGCCGCGACTTGCCTGATTCTGGGGGTGGCCCTGCGTCCGCAAACGCCCTGGCGGGTGCTCGGCGCCTCGCCCATCGCCGGTCAAAGCAGCGTCGCGGGCGACGTTCTCTACTTCGAGGTCGGGCGCAGCTCGAACGTGATGCTGCGCGAGGAGAAGGGCCGCTGGCGCCTCACCACCAACGGTCTCCCGGAGGCGGCGGTGCAGCAGCCGGGCTCGCGCATCGGGCGCTTTACCGCCGCCCGCTGGATGCCGCTTCTGCCCCTCCTCCACAGGCCCGACACCCGCTCGATCCTGGTGGTCGGCATGGGTGCGGCCCTCACCCTCAGCGACGTGCCCGAGGCGATCGAGGAAATCCACGTCATCGAGCTGGAGCCCGAGGTCGTGGAGGCCAACCGCAGGCTCGCCTCCGTGAGAGACCCCGATCCTCTGGCCGACCCGCGCCTGTCGATTCACCTGAACGACGCGCGCAGCGCCCTCAACCTCAGCGACCGCCGCTTTGACGCCATCGTCTCCCAGCCCTCTCACCCCTGGACCTCCGGCAGCTCGCACCTCTTCACCCGCGAGTTCTTCGAGCTGGCCCGCAACCACCTGACCGAGCGCGGGGTGTACGTTCAGTGGATGGGCCTGCAGTACGTCGACGCGGACCTCCTGCGAACCCTGCTCGCCACGCTGTGCGACGTCTTCGAGCACGTGGAGGTCTATCAGCCCTTTCCGAACGGCAGTCTGCTCTTCGCGGCCAGCGCCAGCCCGCTCGAGGCGGGAGCGGGCGACGAGGCCCGGCGAGGCTACGCCGCCGGCAGCGAGCAGTGGCTGCGCATGGGCCTGCGCGACGCGGCGGACGTTCTGCTCGAGAGAAGGCTCGACGACGCCGGCAGCAGGGCGCTGGCGGGCGGCGCCCCTCTCAACACCGACTACGACAACCTGCTCAAGATCCGCTCGCCCAAAATCCTCGGTCGAGCCTTGGGTTCAAAGGGCGCGGCGCGCCTCATGGCGCCCCACGACGCCCTGCGCGGGGCGAGAATCGATCTGCCGACCTTCCGCAAGCTCCTCGAGCGACGGCAATATCTGCGAGCCCGCGAGCTCTTGGCGAGCCTCGGCAGCGACCAGGAGCGCCTGGTGGCGACCGCGCTGCTCAACCTCAGCCAGGGCGCGGGGCGCCAGGCCACCCTGCGCTCCCTGCGGGCGAGCGTCGAGGAGGAGGGCGCCGCCGGCCGGGAGGCCTTCCACGCGCTCCTTCTGGCGAGCCGCCAGCGATTGATGAACCGCGGGGTTCCCGCGCCGCTCAGGCCCAGGCTCGAGGACGACCCCGCGGCGCGCGCGGTGGTTGAAGGGTGGCGCCAGCAGCGGCTTCAGAACCAGGACAGGCTGGCCGAGCTCGAGCCAGAGCTGGCCGCGATCGAGCCCGGGCACGCCCTCTTCCCCGCCGCGACCTCCCTGCGCGCCACCTGGCGGCTGCGGACGGGCGAGGCCGATCGGGCGCGCGCGGCCCTCGCCCTTCTCGAGCCCGCGATGGCCTTTGGAGCGAGATCCGGCAGCCTCAACAGCTGGATTCAGCTCTCGCTCCAGGCCGGCGAGCCGCAGAGCGCCCTGGCCGCTCTCCACGACCTGGTCGAGCTGGCGGAGCGCAACCCCCGGGCGCGCGAGCTGCGCCAGCAGGCCGCGGGGTGGATGAGGCGCCTGCCGCCGGAGCACCGCACGCCGGCCTACGAAAACCTGCTCGAGCGCCTCGGGGGACTCCCTCAGCCCGGCGCGAGCGACACGTAGCGGCCGGTTTCGCGGACGGTCTTTCGGGTCGTCTCGCCCCCCGGCCAGGTGACCTCCACCTCCACCGGGCCGGCGCATGCGCCGAGGCCGAAGTGGAGTCGCAGATCGTCCTGGGCCAGCAGGCTGCCGCCGCTGCGCACCTCGCGCTCGCCCAGGGACTCGCCGCCGCAGGTGGCGCTGGCCCGCGCGCCGATCGCCGAGGGATAGCGGGCGCCGCCGTCGAGGCGCAGGCCGAGCCAGCGATTCTCGCCCGCCCGGCGGTTCTCGAGCAGAGCGACGCGGTCGTTGGTGTGGGTGATCAGCAGATCGAGGCGGCCGTCGTCGTTGAAGTCGCCCACCGCCAGGGCGCGCGACACCCCAGCACGGGTGAAGGAGCGCCCGGCGAGGGCGGTGGCGTTCGCGAAGGAGCCCCGGCCGTCGTTCACAAAGAGCAGGTTCGACTGGGGATAGCCGATGCCGTCTTCAAACAGATCGATGGTGTCCATCACGTGGCCGTTGGCCACCGCCAGGTCGAGATCGCGATCGTTATCGAGGTCGAAGAGGGCCGTGCCCCAGCCAACCGGCAGGTAGGACCCGCCGCCCCCCAAGCCCGAGGCTTCGGTGGCGTCCTCGAAGAAGAGGCCGCCGAGGTTGCGGTAAAGGGTGTTGGTCTCGAAGGAGTAGTTGGTCACCAGCAGGTCTTCCAGCCCGTCGGCGTCCACGTCCCCGAGCGCCATGCCCATGCCCGACTCGGGCCGGCCGTTGCGGTTGAGGGCCAGGCCGCTCTCGAGGGCCTGGTCCTCGAATCGGCCGGCGCCGTCGTTGCGGTAGAAGCGGTTCGCCGTGCCGTCGTTGGCCACCAGCAGATCGAGGTCGCCGTCGCGGTCGAGGTCGCTGGCTAAAACCCCGAAGCCGCGCTCCTCGAAGCCCGGGTCGATGCCGCGCGGCTGGCCTTCCTCGAGGAAGGTGCCGTCGCCCCGGTTGATGTAGAGAAAGTCGCCCTGACCCTCGAAGATCGCCGGCCGGCAATACGCCCACACGTCGCGGGCCTCGTCGCCGCAGCGCGGGTTATCGGCGTAGTCGAACTCCACGTAGTTGGTGACGTAGAGGTCGAGGTCGCCGTCGCCGTCGAGGTCCGCGAAGGCGCAGTTGGTGCCCCAGCGCCCCCCCGCTACGCCGGCGGACTCGGCCACCTGCTCGAAGCGGCCGGGCGCGCCCTCACCCGCGAGGTTGCGGTAGAGGCGATCGGGACCGTAGTTGGTGACCAGGAAATCGAGGTGGCCGTCGGCGTCGTAGTCGCCGGCGCACAGGCCCATGCCGTAGCCGGTGTCGCCGGTGCCGGAGGCCTCGGTGACGTCGACAAAGCGGCCGTCGCGATTCTCGAAGAGGGCGTTTCTCGGCGCGGCGGTGCGCGGCGGCGAGCCGGGGGTCGGGGCGCCGTTGATCAGGTAAAGATCGAGGTCGCCGTCGCCGTCAA
>JBCCLG010000216.1:0-7802 GCA_039027015.1 Acidobacteriota bacterium
AGCGACAGCACAGGTCGTCCTCTCGCCGAGTGCTGTCGAGGCAGGCGGAGACGAGCTTCAGGGCCTCGTCGCCGGCGTCGTGTCCCCAGGTGTCGTTCACCCTCTTGAAGAAGTCGATATCGCACATGATCACCGACATCGGAGTGCCGTTCTCGCATGCCCGGCGATAGCCGCGCTGCAGGTTGGCTTCAAGCACCCGTCGCACGGGCACGCCGGTGAGCGGATCGAGCCTCGCTTCGCGGTCGAGGCGAGCGCGGTGGACCGAGGCGGCCATCTGCGGCAGGAGCGTGTCGAAAAGACGCTCGGCGCCGGATTCGATACGCCTGGGATCGCACCAGATCCTCAGGGTGGCGAGCAGCTCGTCCTCTTCGCCCACCACCGAGCGAACCAGCGGGGTATCGAGAACCCGCCAATGCACCCTTCGATGGATGCCGGGCAGCATCTCGGGCCTCGACGGCGGGCGCGGGCGCCCCTCGACGAGCAGACCGTCGGGCCCGGCGGCCCAGCTCGCCGTATAGCCCTCATCGTCGGTCGGCAGCTCGAATTGAAACCACTGGACGGGCAGGATGTTCGAGCACTCGACCAGGATCTGCTCGGCGATGCCGCCCATGCCCGAGGACTCGGCGAGGATGCGTTCGTGGGCCTCCTGCAGGCGCTCGAAGGTGCCGATGCGGCGATCCGAGCGGCGGCGCAGGAGGGACTGCCGGGCGGCCTCGAGAATCAGGATCGACAGCACCGGCCACAGCCACACGACCTCGCGCCAGCCGGCGCCTAGGGCCAGCAGAGTGAGGCCCATACCGAGGGCCCAGCCCGCGGCGTCGACCGCCAGCGGTGCGGAGACCGCCAGCGCCTCCCTCAGGTGGCCGGGACTGGAATCCTCCTGGCGCTCGCGGCGACGGCGGCGAGGACCGCCGGTCGCGCGCACGATCTCGCTGCGGCGCCCCAGCGCCCAGGCGCACGACGCGGCGACCAGCAGGTAGACCAGGGGCGCGACAGCGGCCGAGGGCGACTCGGTGAACGCGGCCGCCGCCGAGGGCTCACGCAGAGCTCGCTCCGCAAAGCCCGCGGCGCAAATCGCCAGGATGAGAACCACCGCGCGCTCGAAGACCGCCACGGGTCCGGCGACGGCGATCTCGGAGCCGCTTTCCCGGCGCCTCGCCGCCAGCCAGCGCGCCAGCTCGCCGAGCGCCATGCACAGGGCGCCGATCAGAGCGGCGCTCGCGACCCCGTGACGCACCAAAAGGGCCGGCAGCACCATGGCCCCAAGGCCCAGAAAACCAGGGTCCGCCAAACCGAGGGTCGCAGGGCGGCCCGCGCTCGAAGAGCCCGACGGCGACGAGATCGCGGGCCGGCCCGCCAGCGTCACGGCGGTCCAGGGACGATGGAGCGACGCGGCCAGGGCGATCAGCAGCCAGCCGAGCTGCTGCCAGGGACGGCCGGAGAGGAGAGAGCTCCCCGAAGACGCCGAATCCGGCGCCCCGGCGGCCACCAGGATCGCCACCAGCGCCAGCACCGGGAGGAGCACTCCGGCCGCCAGCTGGAGCACCCCAGCGCGGCGCCGGGCCACCCCCTTCGAGGTCGTGATTTCTTCCAAGGATCGCCCTCTTTCGATGCCTCTAGACTTGATGCCGTGGACCGCTTCGCAGACAATGGTATGAGAATGAAGCGCTTCACGCCCCTCCACGGTATGATCGTTATCCTCCTCTTCGTCGGGGTGGTGGTCTACGCCAGCCTCGACCAGTCGTCCTTCATTCGGGTCGGCCCAGACCGCGAAGGCATGCTTCGGCTCGACGTTTCGGATCTCGAGCCGCGCACCGTGCGTTTCTATCGCTTTCTGAATCACGGCAATCAAGAGGTGAAATTCTTCGTCGGGCGCGACCAATTCGGAGAGATCCAGGTCGCTTTCGACGCTTCAGAGACCGATTACAAGCGCAAGAGAGGTTTCACGCACCAGGGCGACTGGATGGTCAACAACAAATGCGAGACCGCGAGCCGCCTCTCCGAAATCAATACCGCGGAGGGCGGCTGCAAGCCCGTGCCGCTCCAGCATCGTCTCGAAGGTGACGCACTCATCCTGGCGGAATCGGACATTCTCGCGGGATGGCGCTACTTCAGATGACCGGCCTCTCGGTGCCAACCGAGAGAGCCGTCCGCCCCAGCAGCAGCTTTGACCGTCCCAGGCGGCTGTGCTATACGTTCGGCTTTCTCGCCAAGAGGTAACCCATGGCATCAATGGATCTCGTACTCTACGAAGAAGAAATCCATCAGCTGGAAGAGGTGCTGAAGCGCCTACGGCACGACTCCAATTCCCGCGCGGTCTTTCTGATCGACAAAAACGGCCAGCAGATGGCCGCGGACGGCGATGTCGATCAATTCGACACCACCTCCCTCGCCTCGCTCACCGCCGGCAACGTAGCGGCCACGGACAGCCTTGCCAAGCTGATCGGCGAGCGCGAATTCTCGGTCCTCTTCCACGAAGGCGAGCGCGACCACATCCACATCTCGATCGTGGCCAAGCGCGCGATCCTGCTGGTGATCTTCGATGAGCGCTCGTCCCTCGGCCTGGTGCGCCTGCGGGTCAAGAGAGCGGCCGGCGAATTCGACAAGATCTTCGAGATGATGGCCCAGAAGGCCACCGCGGGCCCGGTCGCTGGCGCCCAGGAAACCCCATTCTCGGAGATCACCGACGACGACATCGACGCGCTATTCAGCGACTGAGCGCTTCGCCATGACGTTCATCAATTACGCCGCCAAGGAAATCAACTGCAAGATCGTCTATTACGGCCCGGGCCTGTGCGGCAAGACGACCAATCTGCAGTACATCTACAGTAAAACTTCGCCCGACGCCAAAGGGAAAATGATCTCCCTGGCGACGGAGACGGACCGCACTCTCTTCTTTGACTTTCTTCCTCTCGATCTCGGAACGATCCGTGGTTTTACCACCCGCTTCCACCTCTACACGGTTCCCGGCCAAGTCTTCTATGACGCCAGCCGCAAGCTGATCCTGAAAGGCGCCGACGGCGTCATCTTCGTCGCGGACAGTCAGGAAGAGAGGATGGAATCGAATATCGAATCGATCCGCAACCTCGAGACCAATCTCAAACAACACGGTCTGGACTTGAAGACTCTGCCCTACGCGCTGCAGTTCAACAAGCGGGACCTTCCCAACGCGATGCCGGTCGACGAGCTCTACCGCGTGCTCAACTACAAGCGCGAGCCGACCTTCGAAGCCGTGGCCCCGGAAGGGCGCGGCGTTTTCGACACCCTCAAGTCGGTCGCCAAACAGATCCTCGTCGAGCTGCGCAAGAGGTAACGCCACCATGGACAAATTGTGGTCCAAATCTGAGATTACTCACCTGAAACGCAATTCCGACAGGCAGAGCCTCGAGGAGTTGGCCGAACGCTTTCATACCGACACCGAGACCGTGCGACTCAAGATCGAAGAGCTGGGCCTCGCCGCCTCCTCGAGCGACATGGCGGACCAGGCAGTGGAAGACTTCACCGCCGGCGTCGAAGCTCTCTTCGCCAAAGATTCGGCCAAGGCCGCGGACCTTTTCGAGAAGGTCATCGGCGAGGCCGAAGGGCGTCAGCTCCGCGATCGCGCCAAGCAATATCTCCAGGTGTGCCGGGACCGCCTGGCCTCGGATCCGCCCCTCGAGAATCCCTATCTCGAGGCCGTGGGCGCCAAAAACCGCGGCGATCTCGAGCAGGCCCTCGCGCTGTGTACCGAGCACGGCGACGTTGAGGGTGATGAGAAGTTCGCCTACCTGTCGGCGTCGGTCAAGGCGCTGGGCGAGGAGGACGAGGAAGGCGCCCTCGCGGATCTGGCCAGGGCTATCGAGCTCGAGCCCCGCAACCGGGTCCACGCCTACCACGATCCGGACTTCGACTCGCTGCGCGGTAGCGAAGTCTTCGGCGAGCTGATCAAGGCCCCTTCGGCCAGCGCACCGGCGCCGGCCAGCCCTCCCAGCGTTTCCGGGATGACCCTCGGCCTCTGAGGCCACCGCGGAGCGCCGGGCGCGGGCCCGGCGACTGGGCCATGGCCGATTCAGCCTCTCGAGTCACCGCGGTCGGTGGCGGTTCGGGCCTCGCGGTTCTGCTGCGGGGCCTCAAACGCTACGCCCGCGTGCCCGACCAGCTCAACGCCGTGGTCACCGTCGCCGACGACGGCGGCTCCTCAGGGCGGCTTCGCCGCGAGCTGGGGGTCCTGCCGCCTGGCGACATCCGCAGCTGCATCGTGGCGCTAGCCGACGATGAGGACCTGCTAGCGCGGCTTTTCCAGTATCGATTTCGGAACGGCCGAGGGCTCTCCGGACACTCTTTCGGCAACCTCTTCCTGACCGCTCTCACCGACGTCACGGGAGACTTCTACCAGGCGATTCTAACCGCCGAGCAGATCCTCTCGGTGCGCGGCCGCATTTTGCCCGCCACCCTTCAGGACGTGCGCCTGCGCGGCGCCGGGCTTTCCGGGCGCATTTACGAAGGCGAGTCGGCGGTCGGAAAGTCCGGCGAGCCGATGGCTTCGCTCCGCCTCGAGCCGCCAAACGCGCCGGCTTTTCCGCCGGCCGTCTCGAGCCTTCTGCAGTCGGACGTCATCGTGCTCGGCCCGGGCTCTCTCTACACGTCGATCGTGCCCAATCTGCTCATTCCCGGCATCAGGCAGGCGATCGAGCGGAGCGGCGCCAGGGTGGTGGTGGCGCTCAATCTCATGACGCAGCCGGGCGAGACCGACCGGCTCGACGTTCTCGGCCACCTCGAGGCCCTCGAAACCCACGTCGGGAAGCGCCTGGCGAGCACCGTTCTGGTGAACTCCAGAAGGCCTTCAAGGGAGCTTCTCGAGCGCTACGCCCGAGCCGGCGCGGCATGGCTCGAGGTCGACTCCCGGGCAATCCGCGAGGCGGGCTGGCGGGTGGTGGAAGAAGACCTGCTGCTCGAGGACGACGAGCTGGTCCGCCACGACCCGGACAAACTCGCTCGAGCGGTGCTCGAGCTCGCTTCGCCCGAAGCCCGCTCACGCCTGAGTCAGGAGACCCCGAGCCCCACCGGGCAGCTGACCCCGGTGCCTCCGAGACCGCAGTAGCCGCCCGGGTTCTTCGACAAATACTGCTGATGGTAGTCCTCGGCGAAGTAGTACTCGCCAGCTTCCTCGATTTCGGTGGTGATCGGCCCGTAGCCTCCGGCGGCGTCCAGAGACCCCTGGTAAACCTCTCTGGAGGTCTCGGCGGCGGCCCTTTGAGCCGCGCCGTAGGTATAGATACCGGAGCGGTATTGAGTGCCGATATCGTTGCCCTGGCGCATGCCCTGGGTCGGGTCGTGACCCTGCCAAAAGGTGCGCAGCAGCTGATCGTAGGAGATTTTCGCCGGATCGAAGACCACCCGGACGACCTCGTTGTGGCCGGTGAGCCCGGAGCACACTTCGCGGTAGTTCGGATGGGGCGTGAGGCCCGCCGCGTACCCCACGGAGGTCGAGTAGACCCCGTCGAGCTGCCAGAAGAGGCGCTCAGCCCCCCAGAAGCAGCCGAGCCCGAAGAGCGCGAGCTCCATCGAGTCGGGATAGGGGGACGCGAGAGGCGTTCCCAAGACATGATGCGGCTCGGTAACCGGCATCGCCTCGGCGCGACCCGGCAGGGCCTGCTGCGGCGTGGGCATCTGAACCTTCGTGGCGGCCAGGATTCGTGACATCAGCGCTCTCCTGAATGAAATGGAACGGTCCCCGGGCTCATCACTACGTGGAGCCTCCTCCTTTGGATGCTCGGCTCGCACGGTATACTCGCGGGAATCACTCTACCTTCGATCTCATGATCTCCCGGCGAGCCTTTTTATCGTCTTGCCGCGGACGCCTGTGCGCGCTCAGCTGGCGGACCCTACGGGAGATCGTCTCCCCTGAGCGGAGGACCCATGACCGAGCACAAGACCACCGCTATTCGCGAGCCTTTCGGCAAGATGAGGCTCTTCGCCGAAATCGCAGAAGAGACAGGGCTCTCAAGGCGTCAGGTCGCCGCCGTCTTCGAGTCCCTGGCCCGCCTGATGCGCCGACACCTCAAGAAACGGAGCGCCGGCGAGTTCACGCTGCCCGGCGTGGCCAAATTCCAGGTGAGGGTGAAAAAGGCCACCCGCGCGCGCAAGATGGTCAGCAACCTGACCGGCGAGGAGATCGTGGTGGCCGCCAAGCCTCAGCATCGGGTCGTCTCGATCCGGCCGCTCAAGGCTCTGAAGGACATGGCTGGCTCGAGCTGAGAGAAGCCCGATCTCGCTCGATTCAAAGCATCTCGCGCAGGCGGGCGTACCCGGCGCGGCTTACCGGCAGGCGGGTCCCGTCGCGCAGAATGGCCAGCCGGCTGTCTTTGGCGTAGAGCTCCAGCTTTGCCAGCCTCTCCACGTTGAGCACGTAGGAGCGGTGGATGCGCACGAATCGGCGAGGGTCTAGCTGCTCTTCGAGCCGCGTCAGGCGCTCGGTCTTGCGCAGCTTCAGCTCCCCGGAAACCAGCAGCACCGAATCGTCCTGGGCTTCGATGTAGTCCAGCTGGCGGCAGGGAAGAACGTGAATGCGGCTGCCGTCGCGCACCAGGACGCGATCGAGCGAGCCTCGCGCGGCCTCGCGGCGCAGCTGCGCCGCGTCCACCGGCGGCGGCGGATCGGCCGCCCGCGGCCTCACCCGCTCGAGGGCTTCGATCAGTCGCTCGCGGGAATAGGGCTTGAGCAGGTAGTCGACGGCGTGGATCTCGAACGCGCGCACGGCGTAGCGGTCGTAGGCGCTGATGAAGATCACCGCCGGCGCCCGGCCCGCGCCGGCCACCAGCTCCAGCACCTCGAAGCCGTCGAGCTTGGGCATCTGGATGTCGAGCAGGAGAACGTCGGGCTCCAGCTCGGACACCGCCTTGACCGCCTCAAAGCCGTTGGCGCACTCGGCGACGATCTCCAAATCCTCCACAGACTCCAGATATTCGCGCAGCAGATGCCTGGCGGGCGCTTCGTCATCGACGATCACCGTCCGCAGCGGCGGCGTTTTCTCTCTTTTCTCGCTCATGCGTCTCCTCGCTGTTCCGGCAGCTTCAGCTCGACTCTAAAGACCTCGTCGCGCTCGCGCGTTTCGAGCCTCGCTAGCCCTCCCCAGGTGACCTTGAGCCGACGGCGCACGTTCTCGAGGCCCACGCCGCCTTCACCTCGACCCGGACCCGGCCGCGACGCGAGGGATCGGGGACGATCGGGATCGCACGGATTCTCTACGCTCACCACCATCTGACGCGAGCGCCGGACCGCGCGCACCTCGATTTCGCCGCCTTCGATCAGGTGGGCGATTCCGTGGCGCACCGCGTTCTCCACCAAAGGCTGAAGAATGAGGGGAGGGACCTGCCACTTCTCGAGAGACGGATCCGTTTCGAATCGGTACGAGAGCCGCTCGCCGAAGCGCACTTTTTCGACCGCCAGATAATCGCGGGTGAGGTCCAGCTCGCGGCGCAGCTCAACCCGTCGCAGGGGCCCCATCTCGACGGTGCGGCGCAGATAGTCCGCCAGCTGCTGGCACATCACCCGGGCTGCCGCAGGGTCGCGGGTCACCAAAGCGGAGATCGAGTTGAGGGAATTGAAGAGAAAGTGGGGGTCGAGCTGAAGCCGCAGCGCCTGAAGCTCGGCCTCGCGCGCCAAAAGCCTCATCTCGAGCGCCTGGGCTTCCGCCTGGCGAGAGCTCTCGAGGGCCAAAAAGAGATAGTGCAGCGCCGCCGTCAGCGAATAGAGGAAGAAGCAGAAGGCCAGAACCGGCGACAGGCTGGATCGAAAGAGCTCCTCCTGCTCCAGCACCGAGG
>JBCCLG010000217.1:0-7776 GCA_039027015.1 Acidobacteriota bacterium
CGCACGACGAACCGGAGCACATATGACTTTAATTGGCCTGCCCGTATACAACAGCAAAAAAGAATTCAAAGGTACCGTCACCGACAGACACCCCCTACGCTTCGTCGCCGGGCGTGCTGCGCGCGGCTCCTAAGAACTCGGGTCGGTGGTGAGGTTCTCAGAGGAGTCGGGCTCGTCTCCGCTATGGACAGCACCAAGAAGAGTTCTGGAGCGGATTCCGAGTGCAGCGACCGGAGCCCGGAGCAATCAGGAGCCGGGGGCTCTCGTCTCGGTCCCCCGGAGCTGTCCGAGCGGCACGGCCTCATCTTTGGAAGCGGGCTTAGGCGAAAGGCGGAATGCGCCGCGGGACGATCGCTGGAGTTCAGCGGTCTCGGAGTGGCGAAGGGTCCACCCCTTTGGGGGGTTCGGGCATCCAGTCGGCTGGCCGCGCGAGTTCGGAGGGGGACCGAGACGAGAGTACCGGGCGGCTGAAGCAGCAAAGGGCGGCATCTTGCAGCGCCCCCGCTCAGCAAGCCGCAGAGTCCACGAATCCCGAAACCCCGCTCAGTAACGGGCCACCCGAGTCGGCATCCGCCGAGGCCACACCAGGCGCCGCAGATGCTCCGAAAGGCGCCGGTAGGCGTGGAAGGGCCGGCTATCGTAAAGCCAGCGCCTCGACCGGATCCGGCGAGCCCGCCGCTCCAGTTCGGCCTCCCTCTCCGCGGGATCTTCTTTCCACAAAGCCTCGTAATACCCCTGCTGGGGAACGCGGTCGACCGTCGTTTCGTCGGTTTTGGTCGCGACCACGAAGAGCGTCAGCTGGCGACTGCCGTAGCGGCCATAGCTCAGGTGATCGAGGCACCCGGTCTCGTATTGATAGATGTCCCAGGGCCCGGTTTCCAGCTTGCCCTCTACCCAGTAAGAAAGGTGCTCACAGAGCAGCATGGTCTCGAGCTTCCAGCCGTTGGCCGTGTAGAAGTCGTGGAAGTAGGTGGGGCTGAACATGAAAAAGCCGAGATCCACCTGATTGTGGGAAGGCGTCATGGCGTGCACGATGCGTCCACCGGGCTTGAGCAGTCGGTGGATGTTGCTGAGCGCGTTGGGCAGGTGAAAGACGCTCTGCAGCGTCCCGCCCTCGAAGACCAGGTCAAAGCGGCCGTGAAGCTCCTCGGGGACCGGCTTGTTGAGGTCGGCGATCACGTCCGCGCCCTCCCACGGCGCGGCGTCGAGACTCAGAACCTCGCCGAAGCCGAGACGCGAGAAGAAAGTGCGGTCGTCGATACAGCCGTGGGCGGCGAGAACCGGGTCATGGGAGAGCTGGAATTCGGTGGCGTTCAGGGGAAAGCCGTGGGCCTTAGCCCAGGTCTTGAGTTCGTCCTCGGTTAAGAAGACGAACATCTTGCCCAGCTGAAGAACGGAACCTTCAAAAGCCCGGCGCCGGCCCTCCTCGAGCAGGAGTCGGGTGCTGCCTCGCGTGATGCCCATATAAAAGTGCTCCTGGCTGTTCGAGAGAGGGAGAGGGGATTGAATTCAGCTCAGATCCATCAAGAGGCGAAGGGGGCGACCCGCTCGAGGCTTCACCGCCGCGCGCGCCAGGGCCCGAGGAGGGTAGTAGGGGCACGGAGCGCCGTCAACCGCCTGATCTTGACAGAGTGCGATACGGAGCCTGTCGGGGAAACGGATGCAGCCGTTCGGCCACTTCGCCTTCTGAGAACTATGCCAAGATCCCGCGGTGACTCTCCCTTCCGATCCCCGAGCTCAAGAGCGCCCCGGGTGGGCCCGCCCGATGCTGCCTGCCTTTCAAGGCACGCCCGAGCCGTGGCGCACTCACGCCCTGCCGTGCGCGCTGCTGGCGGCGTTCACCGCCGCGATCTACGTCTCCGGCGCCAGCCGCACCATCTATGTGGGAGATAGCGGAGAGCTGGTGGCCGCGGCGGCAACCTTGGGGATTCCCCACCCCAGCGGCTACCCGCTCTACGTGCTCCTGGGCCATCTGTGGATAAGCCTGGTGCCCGCGGGCTCCGTGGCTTTCAGAATGAGTCTGATGAGCGCGTTCTTCGGCGCTCTGGCGGTGGCCGGGCTCTACCTGCTGTGCCGCCGCCTGGCCCTCTCCGTGCCCGCCTCGCTCTTCGGTGCCCTGCTCCTCGCCTTCATGCCGAGCTTCTGGTCCCAGGCGACGGTGCAGCGCGTCTACACCCTGAACGTCTTCTTCGCCGTGCTCGTCACCCTCCTGGCGCTCGAGTGGCTGCGCAGCCGCCGGATAGCCTGGATGGTCGGCGCTGCTCTCTGCGCGGGTCTCGGCGCCTCGAATCACACGGTGATCGGCGTTTATGGTGTGGCGGTCGGCGTCGTGGCGCTGCTCGCCGAGCCGGCGCTGCTCTCCCGGCGGCGGTGGCACCACCTGGCCGCCTGCGTGGGCGCCGGCCTGCTCGGTCTTCTCCCCTACGCCTACCTGCCGCTGCGCTCGCGCCAGCAGCCGCGGCTCGACTGGGGCAATCCCGAGACGCTCGACGCCTTTCTCGGGGTGCTGCTAAGACGCGATTTCTGGGATCGAGCTTGGAACGAAAAGCCGTCCGATTGGCTGATCATCCTCGGCGACTTCGCAAAGAGCCTGGGAGCTGAAACCCTGTGGATAGGCCTCGCCCTGGCCGGCGTCGGCGCGGTCCTCGGCTGGCGCCGGGGATTTCCGGTGCCCCTGGCCCTGGCCGGCATGGCGGCCAACGTCTGGGCTATGGGCGCCCACGGCTCGCGAAGCGATCTCTTCATTTGGCATCGTTACTACCTGCTCTCCTACATGCTCCTCGCCCTGCTCGCCGCCTGCGGCGTCCACCTGCTGGTCGAGCGGCTTGGGGCCCGCCGCGGCTGGCGGCCCGCCGCGGCGGTGCTGCTCGTGCCCCTCGCCCTGATGCTTTTGGGCTGGCGCGAGCACGATCGCAGCCGCTACCGACTGGCCGAGGACTTCAGCCGCACGCTCCTCGAAACCCTGCCGCCCGGAGCCAGCCTCGCCGCCTCCGACGACAACATTCTTTTCGTGCTCATCTACCTGCACCTGGTCGAGGGCATGAGGCCGGATATTCACCTGATCATGCAGGGGGTGGGCGGCGCCGACCTGCCGAGCCTGCGCTTTGATCCCGAAGAAAACCCGCTCTATTTCACCCATCACCCCAACTGGAATCATCCGCAGATCGACGTGGTGCCGGTCGGCCTGGCCTTCCGAACCGTGCGCCGCGGCGCCGGACCCGAGGCGGTAGAGATTCCGGAGAGGCTTTCCGAGCGGCGCCTCGACGGCGAGGACGATCCCAGGGTGCCGCGCGACTATTTGACGCAGAATCTCGTCGGCCATTTCCACTACATGCTGGGGATCACCTACGAGCGGAGCGACTGGCCCGTCGCAGCCCGCGCCTTCGAGAAGGCGGCGGAGAGCGCGCCGTCAAACGATGTCCTTTTCTACAATCTCGGGCTGATCTACCACCGCAACGGGCTCGTGCGCCGCGCCGTAGCGTCCTTCGAGCGCTCGCGCGCCGTCAATCCCAGAAGACTGGCGAGCAACAAACCCGCCCGGGCTTCAGACCGGCTGCGGGAAATGGGCGAGGAGCTTTCCAAAAAGGAGACCCTCGAGGCGGAGCTCGGCTCCACGGCGGCTCTCGCGGGCGCATCCCGGAGTGCCGCCTGGCATCGCTCGCTCGCCGGTCTCCTCGAAGCGCGCGGCGAGGCGAGGTGGGCGCGAGGTCACAGGCTGCTGGCCGAAGAAGCGGTTCAGCGCGAGGACACACCCCCGAACCAAGCCTCAGGAGACGCCAGATGATCACCTGCTACGTGCACTACAGGCTGGACATGTACAAAGTCGCCGAGTTTGAGCGCTATGCGCGCCTGTGGATTCCGCTGGTGGAGAAGTTCGGCGGCGTCCACCACGGCTATTTCTTACCTCACGAAAGCCCGAGCGACCTGGCGGTCGCTCTCTTCAGCTTCGACAGCCTCGCCGCCTATGAGGAGTACCGTAGGCTTGCGGAAGAGGACGAAGAGTGCCTGGCCGCCTACCGCTTCGCCGCGGAAACCCGCTGCATCTTGAGCTACGAGCGCAGCTTCCTAAGGCCGGTGCTCTCCTCCACAAAGGCCGCGGCCGAGCCGGCTTGAAGGCTCGGCCAGCGGCTTTCAAGGAAGCGGTCAGAGGGCCAGGGACGAGCGCAGGCCCCCGGTCACCACGAAATCGCCGTGCACCTCCACCCGGGCGCGGGGATCGGTCACCGTCAGGCGGCACTGCTGCTCGCCGTCCGACTCGCCCACGCAGTGCGCGAGCGCGAGGAAACTCGAGATCACCGTCATCACCGGCTCCCAGCCGCGCCGCAGCTCGGTGATGAAGAGCACCAGATCGCCTCGGGACTCGGTATGGAAACGGGCGATCGCCGCGTCGGGATCCCGACCGTTCGGCGCTCGCATCGTGCTGAAAAGAATCAGCGCCGAGGTGGGCTGAAGGTCCGAGGTCCCCAGGACCTCGAGCTCGAGCTCGAGCCTCGGTTGAGCGGGCGAGAAAGGCAGGTCGTTGAGCGCTTCGATGGCCGTGCCCTCGATGCGGAACCTCAGGTATCGGGTGAGGTCGAAGTCGCTGAGCATGGCGTTGACGCTGATCGTGTCGTTTTCCGGCCCCTCGATGAGCCAGAGGATCACGCTCTGATCGCCGACGGTGAAGGAGGCCGTCCCCAGGTGGTGACCTGGCTTGGGTGCCATCGTGCTGGTGTCGCGCGCATGCCTGTGGTGACGGACGTCCTGGCTCGGATGCTCCTGAATGGTCATCTTAAATCCCTTTCATCGATCTAGGTCGAGCCGAAGCTCGACGTGGCACACTGGAAGGGGCGAGGGCGTCGGCGCTATCCGTGCCGCTGCCGCCCTCGCCGCCGGAGAGGGGAGAAGGATCCGGTCGACCTGCGACCGGTAATCCCCGAAAAACCTATCACCGGCCGGACGTTCGATCCTCGGCCCGAGGGTCGCTCTCGCCGCCGGCGATCAGAGCCTGGAAGTCCGCTCGCCCGCGCAGCGGATCCCAGCGCGGATCGAGCCGCAGCAGGGGCACCGAAAGCCTGGAGGGAATCTGGAGAAGCTCGGCCAGCCGTTCTACCGCCTCCTCGGGCTCCGAGAGCAGCACGTGCACGTGGGCGCGGTGAATCCGGTAGCTCGGGCCCTCGTAGGCGTCCAAAGAGAGCGGCCGGCTCTCGAGAGCCCTCGAGGAAGCCTCGAGAGCAGCCTCGCGCTCGCCGGCGGCGGCCAGGGCGAGGGCGAAGGCGCTCGCGAGCCGCGCGTCGGCCATGCGCCGGGGGCTCGAGTCCACCTTGTGCCGCAGGGCTTCAAGGGCCCGCGACCAGGCCTCCCGGGCTCTTTCCTCGTCGCCCTCGAGCTGCCAGGTCATGGCTTCGGGTAGCGCTACCGGGGCAGAGAATGAGCTGATGTC
Source organism: Acidobacteriota bacterium (assembly GCA_039027015.1). Taxonomy (GTDB): domain Bacteria; phylum Acidobacteriota; class Thermoanaerobaculia; order Multivoradales; family J023; genus JAUIJL01. The sequence goes on from JBCCLG010000217.1 coordinate 5,423, forward strand.
GATCCAGCCGTCTGGGTCGAGGGCCAGGCGCTCGCGGGCGGCCCGCGGCCGCCGCTCGTGGTAGAGCTGAAGAAACCAATACCAGTGCACGCGCTCGTCGGTCTCCGCCGACGGCATCGCCTCGAGGGCCTGCCTGGCCGTCTCGGTGCTGCCGGTCCACAGCCACAGCGCCTGCGCCTCCAGCCAAAAGGCCATGGGGCGCTCAGGCTCGATCTCTATGGCGTTGCGCAGGGTGGAGCGGGCCTCGGCGTAGCGCCTGAGCCAAATCGCCGTGGCGCCGGTGTGGGTGGTCAAGGCGGCGTCTCGCGGATTCAGCTCAACGGCCCTGTGCAGCTTCCGAAGCGCCTCTTCGCCCCGGCCCTGGCGGCGCAGCACGAAGGCCATCGACGCGTAGATTTCAGGATCGTTCTTGAGCAGCCCCTCGGCGTAGCGCAGATCCTCGAGCGCCTTCCCATAGGCCCGCTCCGTCCAGTAGTGCACCATCCCATCGGCCAACCTGGCCTGCGCGGAGAGAGGGCCCAGGGCCAGGGCACGGTCCGCCGCGCGTCGCGCCCGCGCCGCCTGCTGCGGGGAGGTGTCGTGGCGCAGGTGGAAGAAGAAAGCCTCGGCCTTGGCGAGCTCGGCCCAGGCCTCGAGAAAGCCGGGGTCGAGCTCGGTGGCCCGGCGAAAATGACCGACCGCGCGGCGCTGGTTCTCGAGGGTGTAGTCGGGCACAGAGGCGGTGTGGCGGCCGCGGATGAACTCCATGAAGGCCGCGCTGCTGGGCGTCGGCTCGGCAGTTTCCGGGCTCTGCCCGAAAGTAAAGCCGAGGGCGCTCACCACGCGCCGCGAGATCTCCCTCTGCAGCTGATAGAGGTCCTCGCCGCCGTGGTCGAAGGAGCGGCTGTAGATCAGCCGATTCGACTCGCCGAGCTCGAAGAGCTCGAGGTCGAGCTGCACGTGGGTCGGATCCTTACCTCGCCGCGAGACTTCGCAGCGCGCCACGTGGGTGACCCGCAGCTCCTCGCCGATTTCCTGGAGGGATCGCTCGGCCTGGCGATATCGCCGGGCGCTGATGTGGGAGATGACCTCCAGGTTCTTCTCGGCGGCCAGTCGGCTGGTGATCTCGGCCGAGAGTCCATCGGCAAGAAAATCCTCCTCCGCCCCGTCTTTCTGACCGCACGGCACGAAGACCAGGCGCGGCGCGGCGATTTTCGCGCTGGCCGGGGCTGCGCCCTCTTGGCCGCCGCCGTCTCGAGGACGCAGCGCGAGAAGCGCCGCCGCCACGGCTAGCCCGGCGGCCAGGAGGGCCGCGGCGCCCAGGGAGCGCCGTGCGGAAAGCCCCCAGGAGCTGAACCTCGAGCGGGTGGGACCGCCCGTCCGTGCCCCGCGGCCGCCCCGAACCTCGCGCCGAAGAGCGCTCAGCCGCCGCGCCAGGCCCGAGGCGTCAAGGCGCCGCTCGCCGGGCCGCTTGACCAGGCACTGTCCGATCAGCCGGGTCAGATCCTCGGGCAGATCGGGGCGCAGGCTCTCGAGAGCCGCGGGCTCGCTGTTGAGCACCGAATACATGAGGCTCGGGCCGCTGCCGCGAAACGGCCGTTCGCCGCTCGCCAGCTCGAAAAGAATCACCCCGAAGGAGAAGACATCCGCTCGCGGGTCCACCTTCTCCCCCCGCAGCTGCTCCGGCGCTACGTAGGCGAGGGTGCCGATCATCTGGTCGAGGGCGGTGATCGTCTCCGCGTCGTCCCGCAGCTTGGCGAGCCCAAAGTCGAGAACCTTGAGCCGTCCATCGTCCGAGACCATGACGTTGCTCGGCTTGAGATCCCGATGCACCACGCCGCTGGCGTGGGCCGCCGAGAGGGCCTCGGCGAGCGGGACGGCGATCTCCAAAAGGGCCTTGAGGGGCAGGCCGCCGGGCTGAACCCGTCGGTTCAGGGTCTCGCCTTCCACCAGCTCCATGGTCAGAAAGCGGCGATCTCCATCCTGCTCGACGTTGTGGATGGTGACGATATTCGGGTGGTTGATGGCCGCGACCGCCTGGATTTCCCGCTCGAAGCGCAGCAGGTGCTCGCGATCCCGCGCCAGGTGCTGCGGCAGGGTTTTGATCGCCACCTGGCGGCGCAGACGTCCGTCCTCCGCGAGGTAGACCTCGCCCATACCGCCGCGGCCGAGCACCCCCTGAATGCGGTAGCGCAGCAGGCTCTGGCCGGGCTCTAAAAGGCTCGCCCGCCGGGCGCCGGGCCCGGCGAGGCGCTCGACTCCCCGCGACGTGCGGGGCGGGCCTACCGCTTCGCCCTCGCCGACCTCGATGACCTCGATCGGCTCCTCATCGCCCTCGAAGCGAAAGCTGCCGTGGTGGGTCCAGCGCCAGCCCG
>JBCCLG010000218.1:0-7750 GCA_039027015.1 Acidobacteriota bacterium
GCCCCGCAGCCGCACCAGTTCAAAGGGTTCGCCCTGCTCGTCCTGCTGGCTATTGATCCGATAGCTCAGGAGCTGTGCGCCGCTGTTGGTGAAAACAGCGGTCGCTTTCTCGGTCTTTATCGTGATCTCTTCAGCGCTCTCGCCCTCTACGCGCACTAGCTCCGCGGGATCGGCGCTCGCGTCCTTGGGGTCCTGACCCTGGGCCGATGAGAGAAAGCCCTCGCTCGAGGAGCTTTCCTCTCCTCCATCTTCAATCCCTTCTCCACCCTCAACGCTTTCGGCAATTTCGGTGGGAGCCGGCTCCCGAACTGGAGGAGGAGGAGCGAAGATCGTCTGCCATACCAGCACGATTCCCACCGACAGGATCGCGGCCAGCATCAGGCGTTGATTTTCCAAGGACAGCTTCCTTTCTAGGTTGGCTGCGAATCTGGTTTGAGTACCGAAGAAGCGGGGATCAGGGGATGTCAACGCCCCCGGGATGCAGCGGATGGCATTTAAAAAGGCGCTTGAGCGTCATGTAAGAGCCGCGCAGTCCACCGTATCGAGAAATAGCGAGGTGGGCGTATTCCGAGCATGTGGGCGTGAACCTGCAGGAGCGCGGCAGAAGCGGTGAGAGGTAGCGCTTATAGAAGGTCAGAAGACCGAGAAGAGCGCGTTTCATCATTCGGTTCGGCTCCGGAGGTCCGCGTCGTGTGATGCTGAAGTGCCCGGCAGCTCCATTCTCCGGGCTTTCCAGCCCTTCCTCTTCAAGCCGCGTACGGAACGGGAGCCCGTTCGAGCCGCTCGGTTCAAAAGCCGCTCCATCTCGACCTCGAGCTGTCTGAAGCTCGCGGTAGCGCAGGCGGGCTTCACGTGCACCACCACATCGAGGGAACCGAGTTCCTTTCGGCGCGGCCAGCGGCGCCAAATTTCGCGAATCCGCCTTTTGCAGCGATGCCGGATCACCGCGTTGCCGACCTTGCGGCTCGCGGTAATGCCCAGACGAGGCGCGGGTCGATCACTCGGGTGGCAGTGAAGGCTAAGGAGGGCGCCGTGCTTTTTACCGCCCTGTCGATAGCAGCGCAGGTAATCGGCGCTTTGCCTTAACTTCTGATCGCGCGTCAGCGTTTCGCGACGGGCCTCGCTCACCTCAGGCGCTGACACCTCAAGCGCAGAGGCGCTTGCGACCCTTGCGACGACGGCGCGTCAGGATGGCTCGTCCCTGGCGAGTGCGCATGCGGGTACGGAAACCGTGAGTCTTTTTACGGCGGCGATTGTTTGGCTGGAAAGTGCGCTTCACGATGTCGGCCTTGTCGGAGTTGTGGTTGGAGTCGGTTCAGAGTTCTTCACGTAGGGCGGGCTTGGCGGGTTTTGAAACGGGGGAAGCCGGGCCTGCCTGTCGCTGATCTACGAACTCTTCGAGGAAATATTCGAGGCGAGCCGTTTAGAGGAGGGCGGCTTCGCTTGGTGGCGGGCTGCCTTCCGAGCGTCGGCCTCGCCGTGTTTCCTGATCCTTGAGGGAATAGAGCGTTCGGAAGTCGTACTTTCGAAGCTTCCACCTCTGTGGTTGAGGGCGTCTACAAAGTCGGTGGCGCCACTTCGAAGGGTCGGCGAACGTATACCATCAGGCTATCTCTGTCAAGCCAGCGCCCGGGAGGCCGGTTTTCAGGCCGCGAGAGCTTTCTGGAAAGCTCGATCGGCGGCCGCTCGCTCTACGTTGAAAAATGGCGGAGAGGGTGGGATTCGAACCCACGGATCCCGTGAAGGATCAACGGTTTTCGAGACCGCCCCGTTCGACCACTCCGGCACCTCTCCATAAATCTCGTCTCGACTCGAAGGTTTGCTGTGCTGCCACTGTAGGCCGCCTGCCAAACCAAAGCTTCTCGGGGCCGGTGGATCCAAATCTGTTGGGGCCTCGAGTGAATCGTTCGATGCTTCGGCTGCATGGGATGGCGGAGAGAGAGGGATTCGAACCCTCGGTAGAGTTTCCCCTACACACGCTTTCCAGGCGTGCACCTTAAGCCACTCGGTCACCTCTCCACGAGGCATCTTGCTTCGAATTCAAGAGTCTTTTGTCAAAGAGTTGGCGGGCTTGAAGCCGCTGCTACAGGGGCCACCTCGGTGGCTCTCCTTCCTCGACGCCATGCTCTATCGCTTCCGCTGCTGTCGCAAATCTCTAAAGAAATGCTTCAGCAGGTCGCTGCAGGCGGAGGCGAGGACGCCTTCTCGAACCTCAAGCCGATGGTTAAGCTTCGGGTGGCGGATTAGATTGCCTACCGAGCCGCCAAATCCGGCCTTCGGATCTCGCGCGCCAAAGATCAGGAGCGGGATGCGGCTGTTGACCAAAGCGCCGGCACACATCGCGCACGGCTCGAGAGTAACGTAGAGCGCGCATTCCTCCAAGCGCCATCCTGAGATCTTTCGTGATGCCTGCCGCAGAGCGAGGATCTCGGCATGGGCCAGCGGGTCCCCATCCACCTCCCGCCGGTTGTGGCCTCGACCCAAGATTTCTCCGCCGCGTACCACGACAGCTCCCACGGGGACATCGCGGTGCTCGAGAGCCCTCTTTGCTTCCTTGAGGGCCTCCGCCATAAAGAGTCTGTCGACCTCGGAGACGTCCATCGGATCAGCCTTTCCCTGGCGCGGATCCGGCCGAGGAGAGCGCGATTGGTAGCGCTCGGCCGGAGCGACGGATGATAGTGAATGGGTCTCGGTGGCTCAAATCTCCGGCTCTTTACAAAAATCGTGACCCTCACTAGCATCGGGGCAGAGCCGAGACCTGACGAAGGGTTCGGGTCCTGTGCACCGGACGATTCCGAACCTCGTCAGGCCCGGAAGGGAGCAGCGATAAGGGATCCGTTCCGGGTGCCGCAGATTCGCCGGAACCCTTCGTCAGGTCTCGCCCAGCTCCCCTCGGCTTCTATTCTCGAGTTCCCCGTCGATGACCTACCAGGTTCTTGCCCGGAAGTGGCGACCCCAAGACTTCTCGAGTCTGGTGGGCCAGGAGCACATTGTCACGGCCCTCAGAAATGGCCTTCGTGAGGGGCGAATTGCCCAGGCCTACCTTTTCTCCGGCATCCGCGGAGTCGGCAAAACAACCGCCGCCCGGGTGCTCGCCAAGGCGCTCAACTGCGAGCGGGGTCCGGGAATGGATCCGTGCAACGAGTGCCCCACCTGCCTCGAGATTACGTCCGGACAGAGCCTCGATGTCCTCGAAGTCGACGCCGCCACCTATTCCAAGGTCGAGCAGGTTCGAGAGCTGACGGAAGCCTTGCGCTATGGGCCCGCCAGCGCGCGCTATAAGGTCGTGGTTCTCGACGAGGTTCATCGCCTCTCGCGCCAGGCGTTTGACGCTCTGCTGAAGATCGTCGAAGAGCCGCCGGCACATCTTGTGTTCATCTTCGCGACCACGGAAATCGACGCCGTTCCGGCGACTATTCTGTCCCGCTGCCAGGAATTTCAGTTTCGCCGGGTCCCTTCCCCGGTTTTGGCGGCGCACCTCCGCACGATTTGCCAAGCTGAGGACATCCAGGCCAGCGACGCCGCGCTGCGCATGCTCGCCCGCGCCGGCGAAGGCAGCGTGCGGGATTCCGTCGCGCTGCTCGATCAGATGTCGACCTTCGGCAGTGGCGAGATCCGCGATGAGGACGCCCAGCAGCTGCTCGGCGGCTTTGACACCGCCGTTTTTCAGGGCCTTCTGCAGGCGATTCTCGAAGGTCAATCCCTCGAGATCTTCAAAACCGTACGCGAGATCGAGGCGAGCGGCTGGGATCCGCCCAACGTCTACGGCCAATTTCTTCTCTTCGTCCGCGATGCCCTTCACCTCGCGATGGGAGGAGACCCCTCATCGCTCGATCTTCCCGCCGAGGAGGCCGCCACCCTGGGGGATCGGGTCAAGCCCCACGGCTATGAAGGGCTGCTGCAGATTCTTCAGCTCCTGATCGACAGCGAGACGACCGTTCGCCGCACCGAGCTTTCGCTTCTGGCGCTCGAGATCGCGTGGCTGAGGGCCGCCGAGCTGCCGAAGGTCGCGCGTATTCAGGATCTTCTCGCCGGCGCAGACCCCTCGGGTCACTCTGAGCCCTCTACCGGATCTACGGGCGGATCTCGAACGTCGGAAGGTCCGGCGCCCGGCGTCCGGGCGGCCTCCAGGGGCCGGCATAGCCCAGACGAAAAACCTCAGGACTCGCTCGGCGCAAGGCGAAGCCCCGAGGACGCCGAGGACGGCCGCCTGATCCCGCCACTGCCGGAAAACGTGCGGCGCGAAGAGACGGAGCCGGTATTAGAGTCCCCCGCCACGGGCGATCCTCCCGCACCCCGAGAGGAGCAGCCTGAGGCTTCAATCGCTCCAGCACCCGCGACGGAGACGGCAGCGCCTCCGTCCGAGCCTGCGAAGGGCCTTACAGACAGCCACAGCCTAGGCGCCCGAGATGGCGAGGCTGGAAACGACGACCTCGAGAACCTGGGCACCTGCGATCCCGCCAGGCTCGCGGACGTGATGGATCTTCTCGGAGCCCGGCGCCAGTCCCTGGCCGCCCATCTCAGCACCGCTGAGATTCGGGTCGATCGGCGCACCCTGCGCATCACTCCCCCTGGCGGCGACACTCTGCTCGAGAGTGCCCTCTGCCGGGCCGCCAACGCGCGGGCGCTGGGCGAGGCGCTCGAAACGGTTTGGGGCCCTGGGGTGGAGTGGAAGATCGAATCCTCGCGCTCGCGTGAATCTCAGAACGAAGAGAAACGCACCTCGCCTCGAACCGGAACTCGCACCTCGCCGGCCCCTAGATCCAAAGCCCCCAGACCTAAGAACTCTTCATCCGAGTCTTCAAGGGCCCGAGCCCCCAGAAAGAGAGATCAGGAGACAGGGGCGCTGAACGGCAGCCCGGAAGCCGAGGAGCCTACGCGACAGAACGGCCCGGTGGGGCATTTTGGAGAAGAACCCCCGGCCTGGGCACACGAGCGCGCCTCCTACAACGCAGCAGCTCCTCCGGACTGGCACTCTCCGAATCCTCCCGCGGCGATCCCGGAAGATCAGCTTCGCGAGGCCTCGAGCCAGCCCGTGGTCCAATCCCTTCTGGAGATCTTCGGGGGCTCTATCCAACGTATCGACTCAGCAGCGGAGAATCCCCAATGAATATGCAGAAATTGCTCCAGCAAGCGCAGGAAATGCAGGAGCGCATGCAGCAAGAGCTTTCGGAAACTGTGGTCGAGGCTACGGTGGGCGGAGGCCTCGTCACGGTCAAGATGACCGGTCATAAGAGCCTCGCGGCCGTCGAGATCGACCCTGAGATCCTCGATCCCGAGGATCCCACCATCGTTCAGGATCTGATCATCGCCGCGGTCAACGAAGCGAGCCGCAAGGTCGATGAGAAGCTCCGCGGCTCCTTGGGAGCCCACGCCGCCTCGCTGCCCGGTCTCTTCTGAGTCTCGGACCGGGATGTCGACGTCGGATCCACTCTCCAGGCTGATCGCGGAGCTGGCGCGGCTCCCGGGCATCGGCCGCAAGACGGCAACCCGACTCGCCCACCATCTCCTGCGGGTCTCCACGGAGGACGCCCAGCGTCTCGCGAGCACGATCGTCGACGTCAAAGAACTCCTCTTCCACTGCAGCATCTGCAACTCCATCACCGACGTGGACCCCTGCTCGATCTGCTCGGACCCGCAGCGCGATCGCACGCGCATTTGCGTGGTCGAAGAGCCGTTCAATATTCCCCCCCTCGAGCGAACCCGTGAACATGAGGGGCTCTACCATGTCCTCCTCGGAACCCTCTCTCCGCAGCGCGGTATCGGCCCTGGGGATATTGCGGTCGAGGGCCTGATGAAAAGACTGGACGGGGTTGAGGAGGTGCTGCTGGCGACCAATCCCGACGTTGAAGGTGAGGCGACGGCGCTTTACATCGCCCGCCTGCTCAGGCCACACGGCAACATCAAGGTCACCAGGCTCGCGTTTGGAATGCCGGTGGGCGGCGATATCGAGTTCACCGATGAGGTCACCCTAGGCCGCTCGATCGCAGGACGCCTCGAGCTGTGAAGTCATCCACCTTCAAAATCGCCTTCATCGGTACGCATGGAGTGGGCAAGACGACCCTCTGCTACGGCCTGGCCGCCCGCCTCAAGGCGGCGGATTTTCCGCTGGAGGTCGTGGGCGAGGTGGCGCGGCGCTGCCCCCTGCCGATCAACCACGAAACCACCCTCGACGCGCAATCCTGGATCCTGCATACGCAGATCGCCGAGGAGATCGTCGCCGCAAACCGCGGCCGCGTGGTGATCTGCGACCGCAGCGTCCTCGATAACTTCGTCTATCTGCTGATCGCTTCGGGCTCGATGCGGCCGCCCGAGCTGGAGACGCTGATCGCCGCCTGGACCTCGAGCTACGATCTCCTGGTCAGGGTCCCTATTCTCGAGAACCCGAGTCCCGACGGGCTGCGCGCCACAGATCCCGCTTTTCAGAAAGCCGTGCACGAGAGGCTGGAGCGAGAGATCGCGCAGCGCCAGCTCGAGGTCGTGGACCTCACGGGACTCGAGCGCGAGCAGTGGCTGGATCACGTGGAGCGTGCCGCCCTCAAGAAGCTGCAGCCTGCACAGATGCGGCTGATCGATCCATCCCCTCTTCACTCCAGTCCCTAAACCCCCGGCCGCCGCCCAGCGCGCTCGCCCCTGCCGACGCCTTCGTCCCGCACCGCCAACTCATCAACGCCGATACAATAAAGCCGTGGACATCTACGATCGATTGCGCCAGTACGAGATTTTGTCTCACTTCGACGGGGAAGAGCTCGATCACCTCGTCGAGTGCACGTCCCTCGTCCACTTTGATCCCGGCAGCTCGATCCTCAAGGAAGGCGACACGACGGCCGACTTTTACCTCATCGACCGCGGCCGTGTCGAAATCAAGCGCAATACCCCTTACGGCAGCTACTCCCTCGCCGAGCTCAAGGCCGGCGATGTCTTCGGCGAAACCAGCTTCGTCGACAATAAAGCGCGATCCGGCGACGCGGTGGTTCTCGAAGAGACCGACCTCTTCGTGGTGAAGAAGGCCCAGCTCGACAAATACCTCAAGAGCAACCAGCGCTTTACCCTCGCGGTCTATTGGGCGCTTTGGAAGAGCCTGTCGCAAAAGCTGCGCACCACCAATCAGAGCCTGGCCCAATTCTTCGGTAAAGAGGGCGGACCTCAGCGGACCCTCGACCCGCAGGCCGTCGAGTCAGGAGACATCAAGGTCGGCCTGCGGGAAAAGCGTGAGCTCTTTCGGGAGCAGACGCTTTCACCGATGGAAATCAATTTTCTGGCCACGCTCTCCAAGGAGCGCAAATTCGGCCCTCATGAATACATCTTCCGCGACGGCGAGCAGGGAGAGCACCTCTTTGTAGTGCTCGAGGGCCAGGTGATGATCGCTAAGGAAGTCGGCGGCGCCGGCGAGGAGGCTCTCGCTTTTCTGCAGCGCGGCGACTACTTCGGCGAGATGGCGCTGATCGATCAAAAGCCGCGATCCGCCTCGGCCAAGACTCACCAGGAGGGCGCGGTCGTCCTGATGATTCCCCGCGAGGTGCTCGAGGGCATTCTCGACATTCAGAAGGTCTCGTCCCTGCGCCTGCTGCGCATCCTGTGCGGCCTGATCGCCAAGAGGCTGCGCGAGATCGACGACAAGCTGGTTGGCTGGTATATCTTCGACGCCGGATCGGGCGACTCGCTCGGCCTTCCCACCTGACGTTTTTCGCCGAAGGGTCTCGCGTGACCCGGTCCTCGTGACCCGGTCCTCGTGACCCGGTCCTCGTGA
>JBCCLG010000219.1:0-7746 GCA_039027015.1 Acidobacteriota bacterium
GCCGTGGAGCACCGCTCGACCGCCGCGGCGGTGGGCGATTTTGACGGCGACGGACGCCTCGATCTCTTCGTCACCAGCCTGGGCCCGAACTCGGGCATGGCGGCGGGCCACCACAGGCTCTACTAGGGCGGCAGGAATTACGCCTTCCGCAACACCACCGCCGCGGGCGGCGCCCTCGCCTTTGAGGAGATCGCCACGCAGACCGGGCTCGGGGCGTCGATCGACGGCCGCGGGCTGTCGAACTTGGACTACGACAACGACGGCGACCAGGACCTGATGGTGTTCACCAACGGCGGCACCGCGCGACTCTTTCGCAACGATCTCTCCAGCCCGGACGCCCACTGGCTGCGCGTCTTCCTCAGCACCCAGGCGGCTCCGGACCTCGCCCCCGGCGGCATCGGCGCGGTGGTGCGGCTGACGATCGGCGGCCGCACGCTGCTCGGCAGGATCGACGGCGGCAGCAACTACCTCAGCCAAAGCGAGATGTCGGCGCACTTCGGCCTCGGCTCGGCGGCGACCGTCGACGAGCTGCGGGTCGAGTGGCCCAACGGCGACGTCACGACCCTGACGGACGTGGCGGCGGATCAGACTCTGAGCATCGAGGCGCCCGGGTCTCTGGTGTTTAGGGATACCTTCGAGACGGGAACGCTCGCCGCGTGGTCGGGATCCGTTCCCTGATCGAAGCTTCCCCCTCGCCCGACCCACCGATCGCCGCTTTCACACCACGGCCGTCGCGAAATCGCGCGTCGCCTGGCCTCCCGTGCTCTCCTCTTGATTCGGGGGTCCCCGGCCGCGCGCGTAGCGCGGCGTCGTCGCCTGATCGGGGGCCGAGATCGAGACGGGACTGCGCGGAGGATGAGCGATGCGGGATTCACACAGCACACCACAACGGCCGAGAGCTCTCGCGGAGCGGGCGCGACGGCGACTGGCCTTCGCCGCTCTGTGCCTCCTGCCCGTGGGCCTCCTCGCGGCCCCGGCTTACGGCGAGGAGAAAGGCCAAGCCGAGGTCGAGGGCAAAGACTCTCGGGCCGCCGAGGCCCGGGCGACCGCTCGTCCGCAGCCCCCCGTGGCGTCGGTCGCGGCCGACGGGCCTTTCGGCACTCCGCACCCCGACGCGCCCGAGGAGCTCGAGCAATTCGCCTTCCTCGTCGGCCGCTGGTCCTGCGAGGTCGATTCCCTCGTGCCCCCCGACTGGACGCGGCGAGCGCAGAGCCAGGCCGAGTTCACGGGCTATTACATGCAGGACGGCTACGCCATCATGGACGACTTTCGAGGCGGCTTCGGCGAAGGCTACCTGGCCTCCACCTTCCGCGCGTTTGATCGCCGGGCGGGGGAATGGCGCATCCACTGGCTCGATGGCCGAACCGGCGTCTGGTCGAGCCAGATGAGGGGCTACGCGACGCCGGAGGGCGGCATGCGGATCGAAAGCTCCATGACCACCGCCGGGCCCGACGGCGCGCCGATCGAGGTGCAGCTCCAGTACGAGTTCTACGACATCGAGCGCGAGCGCTTCCGGTGGCGCCAGAACGCCTCCACCGACGGCGGCGAGACCTGGCGCCGCGAAACCACGCGCATGGAGTGCGCGCGGACCGCCGGCTGATCGGCGGTCCGCTCGGGGGCCAGGGTTCTAGTGTCCCGCTACCGCAGGTCGCGGGCCAGGCGCAGGCCGGTCATCTGCCAGCGTTTCTCGGGCTGGAAGAAATTGCGGTAGGTCGGCCGGATATGGCTGGCCGAGGTGGCGCACGAGCCGCCGCGCAGGATCATCTGGCTGCTCATGAATTTGGCGTTGTACTCGCCGAGGGCGCCCGGCGGCGGCTGGTAGCCCGGGTAGCAGCCGTAGGGTGACGAGGTCCACTCCCACACGTCGCCCAAGAGCTGGGCGGGCGGACCGCCCAACGTGGGGGAGAAGGCGCCCGGCGTGGGGTGAAAGCGCCCCGTGTCGACGAAATTGGCGCCCTCCACCACAGGCGCCTGGCCGCCCGTGCAGGTCAGCTCCCACTCCGCCTCGCCGGGCAGCCGGGCGCCGGCCCAGCGGGCGAAGGCGTCGGCCTCGTAGAAGCTCACGTGGCACACCGGCTCGCGCGGATCCACCGGCCGGAGCCCGGCGAGGGTGAAGTGCTGCCACTCGCCGTCGATCTCAAACCAATAAAGGGGCGCCCGCCAGCCCTCCGCCTGCACCGTCGACCAGCCGTCCGAGAGCCAGGGCGCGGCGCGTTCGTAGCCGCCGTCGCCCATGAACTCCAGAAACTCGCCGTTGGTCACCAGCCTCGAGGCGATCTCGAAGGACTCCACAAAAACGCGGTGCCGGGGTCCCTCGTTGTCGAAGGCAAATCCCTCGCCGTCAAAGCCCAGGTGCCGGAGGCCCTCCTCATGGGGATGCCACTCGAGGTCGGCCGGCTCGCCGGCGGCGGGCTCGGTCGCCGGCCGGTAGACCGGGAAGAGCGGGTTGCGCGAGAGCAGATATTTGAGGTCGGTGACCATCAGCTCCTGATGCTGCTGCTCGTGATGAAGACCCACCTCCACCAGCGAGAGCACCTCCTCGGGAGGCTCGCCCTCGAGAAAGCGCTCCAGATGCTCGTTCACGTAGCGGCGATACTCGAGGGTTTGGCGCACCGTCGGGCGGGTGATGAGCCCGCGGTCCGGGCGGGAGAATTGGGCGCCCAGGGTGTTGTAGTACGAGTTGAAGAGATACGCGTATTCGGGGTGCAGAACCTCATAGCCCGGGGCGTGGGGCACCAGGATGAAGGTCTCGAAAAACCAGGTGGTGTGCGCCAAATGCCACTTCATGGGGCTGGCGTCGGCCATGGGCTGCACCACGTAGTCTTCGGTCTCGAGGGGGGCGCATAAATATTCAGAAAACGCCCGCACGTCTCGAAAGCGCTGGAGCATCCCGGCGTCTTGTGCGCTTTGGGGATCGGCGAGGGCTGTGGCCGATGATGAATGCACGGCAGATCCTTTCAGGGAGGAGGATGAGTCGCAGTTCGTTGATCGATTCGTGTCTTGACCCCCACAGCATATCTCTCGTGCATCGGGCGAGATCCTCGGCGTTCCCGCCCTCGGGGAGGCCGATCAGGGCGTGCTCGAGGCCCAGGCGCCGAGAGTGCCGGACTCGAAGTCGTCCTCGAACAGCCTCGAGTTGGCCTCGCGCACCAGCTCGCCGGCGTCCTCAAGCTGCAGGGCCATAAAGCCGCCCTGGGCGAGGTCGGTCTGGCGAATGGCCCCCATCCAGCTCTGCACCGTATCCCCGGGGAAGTCGACGTCGTTCGCGATGTCTGCGTCCGGCGCCGAGAGGCCGACCCGGCAATAGCCCTGGTCGAAGCTCGTGGCCACGCCCCCGAGTCCGAAGGCCCGCCGTTCGGTGGCGAGGGGGAAGCAGTCGCCGTCGAGGCAGGTTTCCTCGACGTCCTCCTGGTGGTTCCAGCAGGTGATGGGCGGCGTGGGCAGGGGCGCCCAGTCGGGGCCGGACTCGCATGCGTAGGAGCGCGGAACGGCGGAGTGGGTCGGGTCGCGCCACACGATCCATTCGCTGGTCAGATTTTCGGCCGCTCCGAACTCGAAGGGCACGTCCCAGACGCCGCCCAGGGGCTCGCGGTGGTCGAGGCCGCCGGTGAAGCTGCCGTAGAAGGTGAGCCCGGAGTCCTCGACGCCGGAGAACCCGGGGTCGGCCTCCAGGTGAACCATCGGCGAGCCGAGGCTGCGGCCGCCCGAGATCTCGCCCCTGAGGAAAAAGAAGTCGCCGTAGAGCTGGTTGACGTCGGACGCTACCGGATCGACCTCGGCGAAATACCCGGGTTCCTGAGGCATCTGAACCGTGCAGCGGTTCACGTTGTCGATCGTCACATAGCCGCGGGCGATGCCGTCGCCCCGGTCTGCGCCCGCGCAGGCTCCCTGGAGAAAGTCCGAGGGTCGACCGGTATGGGCGTTGCGGATGTACTCGAGGAGCCTGTCGGAAAGATTCGGCGGGTCGAAGGGCAGGATCAAGTCGCAGTCCGGGAAGCTGCCGTCGCGCTCCGGATGGTCACCGTGCGGGCTGATCGTGTCCGCGGGGTCGCGGTCCGCGTCGGCGGTGATCGGCAGCTCGCCCACGGTGAAGAGACGTTTGAGGTCGTAGCCGATCCTGTCGAATCCGGTGAGGAAGATATTGATGCTGATCGTCGGCTGCGCCCAGTCGGTCCACAGCGTCAGGTTGACCAGCGCCGGATCCGGCGAGGAGTTCTGGAGCAGCAGCACCGTGGAGCGGTTGGTTTCGTCGAGGCTGGCCTCGAAGTACGGCACGAGAAGGGTGGCTGCCGGCACCACGTCGAGCGTGCACATCTCGGCGGCGGCGGGGCTCGTCGTGAGGAGAGCTAGGAGGAGAAGAAACGGCGCGGGCAGGGTTTGGGCACGCGGCGCTCTCGGGCACCGGGACTGGCTGATCATGGCGTGATTCCTCCTGGCGCGGTCTGGTTCTCGCCGGCGGGGCGGGAAGGAGCGCCCGGCGGCAGGTCGCAGGCGCCCGCGAAGGCGGTCGCCTGGAAGCCGATCTCGAAGCTTCCCATCGGGCTGAACGAGGTCAGGACGTAGCTTTGGGCCGAGGTCGAGCCCGGGCCCGGAAAGTCGACGTCGCCGGGGAAGGAGTCGTCCGCGTTGAGGTCGAATCGGCAGAGGCCGGCAGCTACGGGAAACCCCAAGCTGCCCACCGCGATTCGCTGGGTCGCGAGGGGGAAGCAGGCGGGGTCGCCTGCACCGTCGCCGTCGGCCGCGCACGGGAAGAAGTCGAAGCCGTCGCCGTCCGTGCAGAAGACCTCGGCCTCCTGCAGCGGCGCCCACGCCGGCGGCTCGTCGCAGGGCACGGATAACGAGGTCGGAACGGCGGAGGAGGTGGGGTCGCGCCACACGATCCAGTCGGTCTCCACATCCCCTATGGGAGCGCTGACGTAGCGGCTCGACCACACCGAGCCGAGGGGTTCGCGGAGGTCGTCGCCGCCGCTGAAGGCGCCGTAGAAGGTGTAGCCGGTGGGCGTTGAGCCCTCGGGGCCAAGCTCGGGGTCGGCCTCGAGGTGGACGAGCGCCTCGCGAATCTCGACCCCCTTGGCGCGGTCGACGATGCGGAACTCGCCCCACAGCTGGTTGTCGTTGGAGGCCACCGGATTGACGCCGCTGAAATAGCCGGGATCAAATGGAAACTCGAGCGAGCAGCGCCGGACGTTGTCCATGGTGATGTAGCCGCGGGCGATTCCGTCGCCGACGCTCGAGCCGAGGCACTGGTCGCCGCCGAGTATCGGCAGGCCGAGGTGTCCGTTGGTCAGCCGATCGAGCAGCAGCGAGGGTATGACGGGGTTGTCGAAGGGAAAGAAGTTGGCGCAGTTCGGAGGCAGATCGAAGGAGCCGTCCCACTCAGGGTTGGCGCCGTGGGGGCTGATCGCGTCGTCCGGGTCCGTCTGCTCGTCGGCGGTGCGCGGCAGGTTGCCGCGAAACGCCTCGCGCAGGTCGAATTGCTGAACGTCGAACCCGGTGAGGAATACGTCGAAATCGAGGGTCGGCAGCGCGTAGTCGGTCCAGAAGGTGATGTGCACGACGGCCGGGTCGGGAGCGGCGTTATGCACGGTAAAAGCCGTGGTCAGGCCGTCACTTTGGTCGAGGGCTTCGAGATCGACCTCGAAATAAGGCAGCAGCAGCGTGGCCGCGGGCACGACGTCCAGGGCGCAGACTTTGGCCTGCGCGGGCGCGGGCGCGAGCATCAGCGCTCCCGTGAGGGCGCAGCAGCCGATCAGGCGACGCCCGCCCGCGGCTGAGGCGAGGGCTCCATGCATGAGAAATCTCCTCAAAAAGTTTCGGCGCGCCAGGCAGCGGCGGTCTCCGAATCTCGCAACGCGAGAGTCAAGGGAAGATTCGAAGACGAGCGTCGAGGGTATAGATATGTGTCTGAAGCATAACTCTTCGAGCCCTGACGGTAAAGGCTCGCGCGCGGGCGCTCCTGCTAGACCCGAGGCAAGAGTCCGCGGCGCAGCAGGCGGATGAGCTCCCCCGTTGCCTGCTGCCGGGTCAGGCCCATGTGCATCGCGGCGCCAAAGCACTTCTCGACGGTAAAGAAGTAGAAGAACCAGCGGATGGCCACGATGACGCCCACCATCGGGTCGACGTCGTCGGCGAATTGGCCCGCTGCCTGGCGTGCGGCGAGCTTGGGTCCGTAGCTCTCGCGCAGGCGCGCCGCCAGCCCCTGGTAGAAGCCGTGGATGCACTCGCCCTGAAACTCCACCACGTCGATGTAGATCAAAACGCTCTCGGGGGCGTTGGCGGCGACGACCTTCTCGATCACCTCGGCCAGCGCCTCGAGGTCGTCGGGAAAGTCGCCCCGGCTGAAGATCTGCTGAAGCGGATGCTCGGGAGCCAGCAGGCGGGCCGAATAGCGGTCGAGGAGCTGCTGAAAGATCGCTTTTTTATTCGGGAAGTGGTGGTAGAGATTGCCCATCGAGAGTCCCGACTCCTCCGCGATCTGGCGCATGGAGGTCGCGCCAAAGCCCTGGCTCGAGAAGAGCTTGAGGGCCGTCGACAGGGCCTGCTCAACGGAATTCTCGGATCGCTCCTGCTTTTTGCGGCGCGGCGGCATGATGCTCCTTCCTCCACTTTTCTGGCCGGCGCAAACCGAGCGCTCGGTCTGCCGAATGATCTTGTCAGGCCCCGGGATCTGCTCCAACCCCGGGGCCTCACTGGCCCATGGCTTCACCCCCAAGCCCGGGGGCTTCACCCAAAAGCCCGGTTGCTCCATCAAAAAGCCCGGCCTGCGCTCCGGGGAGCGAGAGGCCGGGCTTGAGGGCTGGCGGTGCGATCCGCCGCGGCTCAGCGCGGAAGCTGAGACATCGCCGCCGCCGCCGCTATTCGACGCTGAAGCTCATCAGCTCCACGGGCAGCGTGCCGATCGGGAAGGGCGTGGTCGCCGTGTCGTTACTGGATTCGCCATCGAGGGCGTTGGGCCCGCTGAAGGTCCAGTTGGCGAGCACGAAAGTCGTGCCGTCGGGGCCCGTGCTGTCGTTGCGGTAGGCCCAGCCGTCCAGATACTCCCACGGCTCGCCGGTCCCGTCCGTGTTGATCTCGCCGAAGACGTCGATCACCGTGCCGTTGCAGAACAGCTCGATGGCGTCATCGCCGTTGATGTTCGCGGCGCCGTTCGTGTAGTTGGGCATCATGCCGAAGAAGTTGTTGAACTCGACGGCCTCCGAGGCCACGTAGATGAACTCGCCGGTCACGGCGCTGTCGGCCGGAAAGGTGAACTCCTCGCCGTCGCTGCCGCCTCCGTTGTTGGCCGAGCCGACGCCGCAGATGCTGAGATCGGCGATGTCCTCGGTGGCGCGCAGCTCGATGGCCTTGGGCAGGCCGCCCGTGATGGGGCCGTCGATCACGCCGCTGATGATGAGCTGTCCGGAGGCCGGGCCGGCGATCAAGACGAGCGCCGCGAGAAGGAAGAGAGGTGCGAGAAGACGCTTCGGCATGAGCATGGTTCCTGTGTCTCCTGGGAGGTGAAAGAAGGTGAGGCGACCCGGTACCAAGGGTGGGAGGGGGCTTTGGCCACACCCGCAGTTCGCCGAAACCGGACTGGTGGAGTCAGGGGGCTAGCGGAGACGAGGTCTAGCGGCCGTCCGAGGAGCCGGTTCGAGGCGCCCGTGGGCAAGATGCCGGTCGTGGGCGAATTTTTGGTGAACGGGCCATAAAGATAGATCAAAACGGCGCCGTCGGCCAGTGGCTGCCTCCGGCTCTCGATGAGAACGA
>JBCCLG010000220.1:0-7742 GCA_039027015.1 Acidobacteriota bacterium
CGCGCAGGGTGGTGGAGCGCAGCACCACCACTTCGTCCAGGCCGCGGGCGCCGGCCACGAAAACCTCCCCGCCCGGCGCCACGGCCACGGTGGCGAAGGCGGGCAGCTGCGGTAAATCGATGGGCGCCTCGTAGCTGTCGCCGCCGTCGGTTGAGCGGGTGAAGCCGGTGGGGCCGCAGCAGCTGAAGGCCTGATTCCAGTTGGTGTAGATGTGGCCGCTGCCCAGGCCGCCCGTGCGGTCGATGGCCATCCACTGCTTATCACCGCCAAAGGCGTCGATCGCCGCGCCCCAGGACGCGCCGCCGTCGTCCGAGCGGAAGACCTCGCAGCGAAGGCTGCCGCTTGGAGTGGTCAGGCTGTTGTAGTAGAAGCCGCCGGACGCGTCGGCGTCGAGAACCGGGTCGGAGCGGAAAACGCCGCTGTCGATCTCGCCCGCGGTCCACGTCGCGCCGCCGTCGCTCGAGAAGCCCCAGCCCGCCTCGCGAAAGCTGCTGGTGATCGAGTCGAACTGGCGCCAGCCGATGGCCATGCGGCTCGAGTCCGTGGGATCGACCGCGATGGACGGCTCGTTGGCGGCGTCGTCCATGATGTTGAGGCCCGCTCCGTCGACGTTGACCTGCACGCTGGTAAACCCCCGATGCTGGATCCTGCGGCCGGGGCTGGTTCTCCGCGGACCCAGCTCCTCGAGCCGCGCCGGCGGATCGCTGGGGCGCTCGCCCTCTGAATAGAGGCGGACTTTCTCCAGCAGGGCGAGAGCGGCCTCGGAGTCGAGGGAGCCGGGCCCGGGCTGGGCCGCGGCGGCCGTCGGCAGAAGAAGCATCGAGAGCAGCAGGGCGGCGCTAGGTCGTGACACGGCGATCTCCAGGGTCGATCTCGGCGCGATGAGCGCGCTGGGTTGGGGGCTTTTGACCGTTCAATGGGGCACGCGAGGCTGGCGGCAGAAGGCCGCAGGGCGCGGCGGCGAGTGAGCCTCAGGCCTCGCGGATCACGCCCTCGGCGCGCAGCGCGTCGAGCTCCGCATCGCTCAGGCCGAGGCGGCCGCCCAGGATCTCTCGGTTGTGCGCCCCGAGGCGCGGCCCGGTCCACTCCGTGCGCCCGGGGGTGGCGCTGAGGCGAGGCACCAGCGCGGGGATCTTGAGCGGCTGGCCGCCCACCCGGTGCTCCTCGAAGAGGCCGCGGGCTCGGTACTGAGGGTCGCTCATCATGTCGACCACGCTGTAGATAGGTCCGGCGGGTACGGCGGCGGCGCGCAGGGCGGCGAGCGCTTCGGGGGCGCTGACGGTGGACGCCCACTCCGCCAGCGCCCGGTCGATCTCGGCCTCGTGCTCCACCCGGCCCTCGTTGCGCTCGAGGCGCGGATCGTCGGCTAAATCCGGGCGGCCGGCGGTGCGCATCAGCCGCCTGAAGATCGAGTCCCCGTTGCCGCCGATGATCACGAAGGCGCCGTCGCGGCAGCGGTAGGTGTTGGTCGGCACGATGCCGGTGATGGTCGAGCCCGACGGCTCGCGCACCGCGCCGCGCCGGTCATACTCGGGTACCGTCGCCTCCATCATGTTGTAGACCGCCTCGAAGATGCCGATATCCA
This sequence comes from Acidobacteriota bacterium, assembly GCA_039027015.1. GTDB lineage: Bacteria > Acidobacteriota > Thermoanaerobaculia > Multivoradales > J023 > JAUIJL01. Next base: position 1,586 of record JBCCLG010000220.1, read on the forward strand.
CGTCCTGACCGCGGCCGTCGCGGGTGCGCTGGAAGAGCGCCAGCAGCACGCCCAGGCAGGCGTGCAGGCCCGCCAGGGAGTCGCCCAGGCTGAGGTTCGAGCGCATCGGCCGCTCCCCCGGCATGCCGGTGACGTAGCGCAGGCCGCCGAAGCCCTCGCACACCGAAGCGTAGCCGGGCAGCTCGGAGTTGGGGCCGGTTTGGCCGTAGCCGGAGATGCGGGCGCAGATCAGCCTGGGGTTTTTCTCGCGCAGGGCGTCGGGCCCAAGGCCCCACTTCTCGAGGGTGCCGGGCCTAAAATTTTCCACCAGCACATCGCACTCGAGGGCCAGCCGCCGGGCCAGCTCGCGGCCGCGCTCGGTGCGCAAATCGAGGGTGACGCACTTTTTGTTGCGCGCGATCGAGTGCCACCAGCACGAGGTGTCGCCGTCCATCACCCGCCACGAGCGGATCGGGTCGCCGGCCTCGGGCGGCTCGACCTTGATCACCTCGGCGCCGTAATAGCCGAGCAGGGTGGCCGTGAACGGCCCGGCCAGCAGCTGGCCGAGCTCCAGCACCCGCACGCCCTCGAGGGGCCGGGGCGGCGAGCTGGCGGGGTTCGATGCAGGGTTCGGTGCAGAGTCCGATGCGGACTCGGTCTGGGCGGGGTCGTGGCTCATGGCGGGCGGGCTCGCGGTAGTGGACGGGGCTGGCGCTCCTTCAGCGCCCGGGGGCGAAGATCGCCAGGTACGCCTCGAGGGCCTCGAGGGCCAGACGGTCTGCGGGCGCCGAGACCACCCTCACGCCCACGTGGCGCAGGCGGGTCGACAGCTCGCGATTGGCCGACAAGATATCGAGGGCGGAGGTCTTGGCGAAGGCCTCCACGGGATCGGCGGGACGGCACTCCGAAAGGGCGATCAGCCCGGGATCCTGCAGATTGACCAGCACCGGGCGATGGCGCCGCTCGAGGCGCAGGATGGATCGACGCAGCAGCTCGGCCGCCGCTAGGTCGACCACCGAGGTGAAAAGAACCACCGTCGAGCGCCTGGACTCGGCGCCGGTGGCCGCCTCCGCCGCCAGGTCGAAGGCGGGCTCCACCAGGCGCGCGCGCAGGTCGTAGACCCGGCCGTAGGCGGCCTCCAGGCTGCGGTGCCCGCCGTGCACCCGCACCAGGCGCTCGACCCGATCGGAGAAGGCGGCGAGGGTCACTCGGTCGCCGCGCGCCGCGGCCACCCGCACGAGGGCCAGGGAGGCCGCCAGGGCGTGATCGAGCTTGGAGCGCTCGCCGTCGAGGCCCGACATGCCGCGGCCGCAGTCGAGCAGCACCACCAGCCGCGCCCCGCGCTCCCAGGTGTCCTCGCGGCTGATCAGCCGGCCGTGGCGAGCCGACGCCTTCCAGTGCACCGTGTTGGGCGGATCGCCGGGCAGGTACTCGCGCAGGGCGTAGGGCTCGGTGCCCAATCCGCGCAGATGCTGCGGATGCCTGCCCAGGGAGCGCCGGTGGGCGAGCAGCAGCAGCTCCCCCACCCGGCCGTCCCAGCGCACCTGGGGATAAACCTTGAAGCGCTCGGGGCCGAGCAGCTGACGCTGACTCCAGGCCAGGCTCCAGGGGCCGAGCACCCGGGCCATGAGCGGCCCCGCCTCGTGCTCGCCGCGCTCCGCGGGCGCTAAATCGAGGGTCCAGCGGGCTCGCGAAGCGAGGGTCAGGCGAGTGCGGCCGGGCGTTTCGGCGAGCGCCGGATGCAGGATCTCGCGCAGCTCGATCTCGCAGTCCGGAGCCTCCGGGGGCGCGGCGCGGCGCAGCTCGACTTGGAGGGTCGAGGCGCTGCCCTGCACCAAAAGACGCGGCCAGGTGCGCTCGGCCTCCAGGGATTCCGCGCGGGCCCGGCGCAGGTCGAGAAAAAGCGCCGCCAGCAGCGCCGCGTCGAGGCCCAGGGCGAGCCAGGCCGCCCACGTTTGGAGCACCCCGACCACGCCCAGCACCGTGGTGAAGGCGAGCAGCAGGAAAAACCTACCGGCGGGCATCTAGGTCGCGGAGCCTCCGACGAGGGGCCTCTTCCTCATCGCTCAGCCGCCTTCGTCGCTGCCGTGGGGAACCTCCACAGACGACGCCAGCTCCTCGAGCAGGCGCAGCGCCGAGAAGCCCTCCAGCTCGGCCTCGGCGCCGAGCAGCAGGCGGTGACGCCAGCACGGCACCAGGCCGCGCTTGAAGTCGTCGGGCACGGCGTAGGCCCGACCCTCGAGCACCGCGAAGGCGCGCGCCGTCTCGAGCAGGGCGAGGGCGCCGCGCGGGCTCACCGCCAGCTCGAGGTGCGGCGAGCTGCGGGCGGCGTCGGCCAGGCGGTAGAGGTAGTCGAGCAGCTCTTCGCTCACGTGCACGGCGCGCGAGGCCCGGCGCAGGGCGGCGGCCTCGGCCGGGCTCACCACCGGCTCGGGCAGCGCCTCATGACCCCACGGGGCGTCGCTCGCCGCCTGGCGGTAGAGGGCGATCTCGTCGGCGGCCTGGGGAATCGCCATCTCGATGCGCAGCAGGAAGCGGTCGAGCTGCGCCTCGGGCAGGGGGTAGGTGCCCTCGAACTCCACCGGGTTCTGCGTGGCGACCACGAAGAAGCTGGAGTCCAGCGGGTGGCGTTCGCCGTCGATCGTGACCTGGGTCTCCTGCATGGCCTCGAGCAGCGCCGACTGAGTCTTGGGCGGCGTGCGGTTGATCTCGTCAGCCATCAGGATCTGGGTAAAAACCGGCCCGCGGATCAGGCGGAAGCCGCCGCTGCCGTCCTGCTCGAAGATATTGGTGCCCACGACGTCGGCGGGCATCAGATCGGGGGTGAACTGGACGCGCTGGAAATCGAGCCCGAGGGTCGCCGCAAAGCTGCGCGCGAGAAGCGTCTTGCCGATTCCGGGCACGCCCTCGAGCAGGGCGTGGCCACCGGCCACGAAGCACGCCAGCAGCTGCTCGGCGGCCTCCCGCTGGCCGAGCACGTGGCGATCGATGCGCTCGAGGATCGAGTCGGCCAGGCCGACCTCGGGTCCGGGGTTCTCTTCGCGGACGGGCTCTTGTTCAAACACTCGGGCGCTCCTTGGCTGAGGAGGAAGGGGATTGAGGGGGCGTGCTCCTGCCAGGGGTACGCGGCGCGGGGCCTCGAGATGCGGCGACGGCCCGGACCTCCTCGAGGCGGGAGGCAAAAGCCACCAGGTCGGCGCCTGAGCTCACCCCCTCGGGGTCGAGATCGGCGCCCTGGAGGCTCGGGCGCAGGGCCCGCGCGCGCTCGAGCATCTGCCGGGCGGCGCCGCGGTGGTGGCCGAGCTGGTGGTGCAGGACCCCCAGGTGATGCAGAAAATCCGGAGTCGAGCCGCTGTGAGCCCGGCGCTCCCGCCACACCGGCCCGAAGCGACGGCCGACGGCGACCAGGCCGAGGACGTAGAGCAGCAGGAGATGGGCGATGAAGAGGTCCCAGGCATAGCTGCCGGCCGAGCGCTCGAGCAGCTCCGGGCGCACCAGGCCATGATGGTATTCGTCGAAGGTCCAGCTTCGGCCGTGGCGGGCGATCAGCGTTTCGACCAGCGCGAGATTGCCCCCGGCCTGGATCGACGCGTTGCGCAGGGCCGCCGCCGGCAGCACCGTGATGCGGCTGCCCTGACGCTCGAAGGAGAAGACCAGCGGCACCTCACGGCCGCTCAGCGAGAGCTCGGCGGGCAGGACGTAGTCGACCTCCGCGCCGAATGCCGGCGCGGCCGGGATGAAGCGCACGGCCTCGAGCTCCGGAGGATCCGGCGCGGGGCGCCCCGGCTCGGGGGACGTCGAAGCTCGGCCCGCGCTCGACGCCGGCGCCTCGAGACGCCAAACCGCGCGCCTGTAGGCCAGCCAGGAGGCGGGAGCCAAGGGCGGCTCCGGCCGCGGCTCGACGCGCGGGTCGACGGCCAGAATCTCGAGCAGCAGCTGCTCGGTGGCATCGAGCCGGCTCCGCCCGTCATACGCCAGGATGAGATCGCCGCCGGCGCCGCCGCGGCCAGACTCGAGATAGCGCAGGAGCTGACGCCTCAGCTCGAGGCTCGGCGGCCGCTGCCACGGTAGGGCCAGCACCAGAGTCTCGATCTCCTCCGGGCCAAGACCACCGCCGCCGCCCTCGCCCTCCGCGGTGAAGAGGGGGGCGTAGAGGGTCAAGACCTCGACCCCGCGGCCCTCGAGGTAGGCGCGCAGGGCCCACAGCCCGCCCGGGCCTCGAGAGAGGGAGCTGGAGCGCGCGTCGGGCGAGGAGGCCGTTGCCCACAGCAGGGCGAAGGTCAGAATCAGCAGGCCCAGGGGCCACCAGCGGCGCACGCGCGCTTTCATCGAGCCGCCGCCGCCTCGCCGTCGAGCGCTTCGGTGCCTAGAGCCTCTGTGCCGAGCGCCTCGGTGCCGAGCGCCTCGGTGCCGAGCGCCTCCAGCAGGCTGTCCCGCAGATCGCGCACGTCCTCGCCGCCGAAGGCTCGGCCGCTGTAGCTCAGGCGATCGAAGCGGCGCACCGCCGGCAGCAGATCGCGACGGTCGGCGCGCAGGGCGAGCTCGCGGGTGGTCCACGAGGCGTCGACCCCGCGCACCTCCAGTCGCGCCGCCAGCAGCCACCACAGGGCCTCGAGGGCGGCGGCCGCCTGGCCCGCCTCCAGGCGCTCGTCGAGCAGAAGGCGCCAGTCGACCTCCGCCTCGTCCGACGCGGAGAGATCGACCACCGCCGCGGACGCCTCCTCGCGGCGCCGCAGCGCGCGCCTTTCGTAGCTCTTGATCAGGAGCCACACCACCAGGGCGCCGAGCACCGCGCTCGCGAGGATGAGCAGCCAGCGAATCGCCTGGTTCAGCAGGCTGTCGAGGTCGCCGAATCCTTCGAGCCACCCGGCAAAACCCAGGCCGAGAGACCCCAGGGCGTCGCCCACGTATTCCGTCCAGCTCGGCCTGGGCCGCTCGGTGATGACCTCACCTTCAGCGATCAGCCGATCCAGGAGCGCGGGGTCCGGCGCCTCTTCGGCGGCCGCCGCTTCTCCGGCCGGTCGCGACTCTGCGGGCTCTGCGACGGCCAGCGCGGCCGTCAGGGCCAGGGCCAGCGTCATCGCGAGCTGCCGCGGAAGGGAGCGCGCGCTCACGCGGTTCCCGGCGACGGCAGCGAGCCGGCGGGTTCGGTCAACTCGGCCACAGCCGAGCGCAGGTCTTCGGCCTCGCGGCTGCGCCGCAGCTCGCGATAGAGCATGCCTAGGCCGAAGGTCCAGTAGAACCAGCAGAGCGAGGTGGCCAGCGAGGCCAGAACCTGCCCGCTCAGCTGAATCCACAGCGGGCCCTGGGCCAGTGGATCCGCCACGCCGCCGGCCGCGTCGCGCAGGATGAAATATTGCTGGGCCGCCAAGAACGGCCCCTGAACCAGAAGTCCCGCCGCGCTCTGCAGGATCCAGCCGATAAAGAGCATGCCGAGCACGCGGAAAAACGGGCTGTCGCCAAAGCGTCGATCGCCGTTCCACCAGGCGAGGGAGAAGCTGCGCTGAATCGCCTGGAAACCGTAGACCTTCTCAGCCGCCACCACCTGCAGGGCCAGGGCGGTCAGCGGCAGCGCGGCGAAGATCGGAAAGACGCACAGAAGAAAAGCGACGCCGTTCACCATCGCCACCACCAAGAGGGTCCACAAAACGCGCGGCCGGAGCGCCGAAGCCCAGGCCGCTACGGGATCCACCGGCCGCGCCTCCAGGGCCTCGTGGGTGGCCAGGGTGAGGGCCGCATAGGAGAGCGCGAAGAGGAAGCTCATGCCCACCGTGAGGGCCATGAAGAGAACGAAGACCCCGAAGCCGGCGAGGGGGTCGCCCGCCGAAGGATCCATGATGGGAGAAAGAGCCGAGATCGCCTTGCGCTGCGCCAGGACGGTGCCGGCGCCCGCCGCCGCCATCGGCGCGGCGATCCACGGAAAGAGCCGCCGCACGTGGGGCCTGGCGCGCGGAATCACCTCGTCGATGAGGCGTCTGAAGGGCTTCAGCTCGAGGCTCGACATGGCGCGCGGTTTCGGGAACGCTCGGCTCGGGCGGGTCAGCCGGCCTCGCCGTCACCCGGAGAGTCGGGCTCATCGCCCGCGAGCTCCTCGGGCACGTCCGGGGAGTCTTCCGGCCTGGCGGCGCCTGGATACTCCTCAAACAGGGCCTTGGCCACCTCGTAGTCCTCCTCGGCC